>NZ_JBEZFD010000031.1:0-105871 GCF_040649235.1 Spirillospora sp. NPDC049024 | reverse complement strand
GGCTCAGGCACTAGCCTGGAATGCATTTTGACTTTCCATCGACCTCCAATCATGCATTCACTCGAAACGTGCGACTTCACGTCGCACAACCAGTTCGGATCGTGCGCCATCCGGGCATACCAGAGCAGCAGCTCAAACAGCCCACCGGTTTCGAACTTGACATCGAGCCGCCTGGCATAGTCGACCTGAAGCTTCGCTCGCCCGGCTTCGATGTTCGAAACACTTGATCGCGCCATTCCTATGATCTTGCCCCACTGGGTAAGTGACAGTCCTTCCCTCTCCCTCGTGAACCGGAGGTAGTAGGCAAGAAAATGCCACATGGAGACCTTGGGGTCGAGCGGGTCTCGAACGATCACCATCGCTGCTCCCTGTTTTCGGTTCCTCTTGATACAGGCGAAACTAGAGCTTGCCAGTGATCCTTGCCACATGAATTCAGAATCTCGGGCAAGGGCGGAGCGATGCTGATGACGTCGAGTGGCGATCTGCTTATGCCCCTTATGGGAACACCGTCCGCAGTCGGCCTAGCTCGCACCCTTGTGGACGTACGAATCCGCAACTGGGGCTATTTTCACATTCTCGACAGTGCGCGGCTGGTCGTCTCGGAGCTCGTGACCAACGCGGCCCGGCAGACGCCGCACGAGGAGATCCGCCTCCAGCTCAGTCGGGACGGGCACGGCATCGTCATCGCCGTCTGGGACGCCGACTACGCCCTCCCTCAGACCAAGCCGATGAAGGAACTCACCCTCGACGACCTGGACCTGTCCGAGGAAGCGTTCGACGACAACGGCGGCTGGGGCCTGCACATCGTCCAGGCGCTATCGACCAAGTGCGGTGTCACCGGCGACCCGGCCGGCGGCAAGTGGATATGGTCACGCATCCACTCGTGACCATCGGATATCGACTGTTCGCGGCGCGCCGGCGTCAGGGCCGACTCGCGCAGCTACACGGGCACCTTCCACAGGCGGACGGTGCCGTTCTGGCCGCCGGTGGCGAGGGTACGGCCGTCCGGGCTGAAGCGCGCGCTGAGGACGGCGCCGTCCTGCCCGGTGAGCGCCGGGCCGAGCTGCCGGTGGCTGGTCACGTCCCACAGCCGTACGGTCCCTTCCGCACCTCCGGCCGCGAGGATGCGGCCGTCCGGGCTGAACACCGCCGTGTGGCAGCGGCCGTCGCACTGGAACGGTGTGCCTTTCTGCTGGCTCCGGGCCACGTCCCACAGGCGGACGGTCTCACCGCCCGCCGTCGCAAGCGTCTGCCCATCGGGGCTGAACGCCACGTCCTCTATCCACGAGTCGTGCCCGGACAGGCCCTCGCTGAGCCTCTTGCGGTCGTACACCTCCCACAGCTGCGCCACACCGCGGGTGTTTCCGGTGCCGGGATCCTGCTCGGTGCCGGTCGTGCCGATGGCCAGCATCCGGCTGTCCGGGGCGAACGCCAGGGCCTGCACGTTGCCGGCGTGGGTCTCAAGAAGCGGGCCCACCTTCGCGTCGTCCAGGTCCCACAGCCGCACGGACTGGTCCGTGTTGCTGGTGGCCAGGACGCGGTCGTCCGGGCTCAGGGCCAGGGACGTCAGGGGCCCGAGATCGATGTCGAGGTCGCCTGGCTCGCCCTTGCCCGACATCGGGAAGAGGCGGAGGCTGCCGTCGTCGCCCGCGGTGTACAGGGTGCTGCCGCCGTGGCTCATCGCCAGCGCGTTGACGCCGTCGGGGTGGTCGAGGGGTGCGCGGCGCTGCCTCCCATCTGCGACATTCCAGAGCCGTACCGTGGCGTCGTCGCCGGCGCTGGCAAGCGTCCGGCCGTCCGGGGTGAACACCAGGTCGCGCACGGACGCGGTGTGCCCGCGCAACGGACGGCTCTGCGGCGCGGCCGCGGACCGTTGCGCCCCGGGGTCGCTCCGGGCTGCCGATCCCGACCAGGGCGCCAGCACCAGGGCCGTGGCCAGCGCCGCGCATGCCGCCAGCACGCCGCCCGCCGCCAGCGCGCCGCGCGGGGTGCCGAGGGCGGTGAACGGGTTGGAGCGGGGACGGCGCGTGTAGACCAGGGTCGCCGAAGGTTCCGGGCCGGGCGTCCACCCGATCCAGGCCCGCCGCTCGTCGATCATCCGCTGCACCGCGGGCGGCCACGGCTGCGCGGCCGGGGCTATCGCGCCGAGCATCGCGCTCAGCCGGACGGGGTCCGGCCGCCGGGCCGGGTCCTTGGCCAGGCAGGCCGCTACGGCCGGGCGGAGCCGGTCCGGTACGGCGGACAGGTCGGGCTCGGCGTGCACGACGTTGTACAGCGCCTGCGCCGGACCGGGTCCGTCGAAGGGGCCGCGGCCGGTGCAGGCGTACACCAGCACCGCCCCGAGAGAGAAGACGTCGCCGGCCGCGGTCGCCGCCCCTCCCTCCGCCTGCTCCGGCGACATGTACCCGGGTGTTCCGGCCAGGACGCCGGTCTGCCCGTCGCCGTCGCCCTCGGCCGTCCGCGCGACCCCGAAGTCGATCACCTTCGGGCTGTCGGCGGCCAGCAGCACGTTGGACGGCTTGAGGTCGCGGTGCACCAGTCCGGCCCGGTGGATCTCCGCGAGCGCGGCCGTGAGCCCGGCCGCCAGCCGCAGCACCGCCGGCTCCGGCAGCGGCCCGGCCGCCCGGACCGCGTCCCGCAGCGACGGCCCCGGCACGTACACCGACGCCAGCCACGGTGTCGGCGCGTCGGCGTCCGCGTCGAGCACGGCGGCCGTGTACGCGCCGGACACACTGCGGGTGGCCGCCACCTCGGCGCGGAACCGCTCCCGGAAGCCGGGGGTGTGGGTGAGCCGAGCGTGCATGAGCTTCACCGCGACCGGCCGCCCGTCGGGCGCGGACCCCAGCAGCACCCGGCCCATCCCGCCCCGGCCGAGCTCGCCGAGCATCCGGTAGTGCCCGACCCTCGCCGGGTCGGACGCGGCGAGCGGGCGCATGGTCACGTTGCTCACCGGCGGTTCAGGCGCGGGTGCGGCCGGCGACGTCGTAGAGCCACACCTTCTCGTCGCCGCCGACGGCGAGGACCTTCCCGTCCGGACTGAACGCCACGGCGGAGGACTTGCTCGGGAGACCGATCGGCTTCCCGACCTCCTTGCGCCCGGCCACGTCCCACAGCCGCATGGTGGTGTCGTTCCCGACGGTGGCCAGCAGTCGTCCGTCCGCGCTGAACGCCATGCCCTGCGGGGCGTGGTCGCTCGCGGGCACTATCTCACCGAGCGGAGCCGCACGCTGGACGTCCCACAACCGCACGGTCATGTCGCCGCTCCCGGTCGCCAGCGTCCGACCGTCCGGATTCATCGCCGCTTTCGTGATCTGGACGGTGTGCCCGCGCAGGGGCTGCCCCACCACCTTGCGGGAACTCACGTCCAACACCCGCACCAGATTCTGCTCGGTGAAGGCCAGCAACCGCCCGTCCCCGCTGAACGCGATGAAGGACATGATGTTCGCCTTATCGAAGGTGAGCCCGCTCACCTCCTTGCGGGACTCGGTGTCCCACACCTTCAGATGGGAGCCGATGGCCGCCAGCCGGTCCCCGGCGGGACTGAAGGCCACGTCGGTCACCGGGGCCGGATCGTCGGAGAAGTCGAACATGGGGATGCCGAGGGTCGCGCCGATCTGCCGGCGGGTCCGCACGTCCCACACCTTGATGCCGCCGTCCATGCTGGCGGTGAGCAGCAGCCGCCCCGCCCTGTCGAACCTGGCCCGGTAAGCCCTCTGGGAGGCGATCTTGAGCGGCTGGCCGGACGGCCGCCGGGCCTTGGCGTCCCACAGCCGTACGGTGCCGTCCTCCCCGGCGGTGACCAGGAGATCACCCGCCCGGTTGAATTCCGCGTAGTGCACGGAACCGGCATGACCTTCCAGGACTGCCAGCGGCTTCGCGTCCTTACCGCCGCCTCCGCCGGACACGCCCTTGCCGGAGACCGGCTCGCCGTCACCGCGCAGGGCCCAGGCGGCGGCGCCGCCGAGCGCGGCGAGGCCGAGGGCGCCACCGCCCGCCATCAGCAGGAACCGCCTCCTGTCCGGCGCCGGCGCGACGGCCGTGGGCGTCGGCGCCGGTGCGGGCGGGACGTGCGGCGCCGGGACCTGCGGAGTCTGAAGCAGCCGGGCGACTTCGGCGTTCTGCCGCGCGATCGTGTCGTGGACCGGGTCAGGCCAAGGCCGGGCGGACGGCGGTACCTCCCCCATCCACCGCAGCAGCGCGGCGGGCTCCGGCCGTGCGGCCGGGTCCTTGGCCAGGCAGGCCGAGACGATCTCGCGGATCCGGTCCGGCAGGTCGCCCAGCACGGGCTCGGCGTGGATGACCTTCTGCAGGGTCTGCGGGGTGCTCCCCGCGTGGAACGGGCCGCGGCCGGTGCAGGCGTACACCAGCGTCGAGCCCAGCGAGAAGACGTCGCTGGCAGTGGTCAGATCCCGCCCCAGGGCCTGTTCCGGGGACATGAAGCCGGGCGTGCCGACCAGGGCGCCGGTACGGGTGAGTTGGGTGCCGTCCTCGCCCTCGGCGGCCCGCGCTATCCCGAAGTCGATCACTCGCAGGCCGTCCTCGGTGAGGAGCACGTTGGACGGCTTCAGGTCGCGGTGCACCAGCCCGGCGCGGTGCACCTCGGTCAGCGCGGCGGCGAGGCCGGCGGCCAGCCGGAGCGCCGGGCCGGCCGCCAGCGGACCGGTCGCGGCGACCACCTCGTGCAGCGACGGGCCCGGAACGTACACCGAGGCCAGCCAGGGCTCGGCCGCCTCGGGATCGGCGTCGATCACCGCCGCGGTGTACGCACCGGCGACCCGGCGCGAGGCGCGGACCTCGCGGCGGAACCGGCCGCGGAACCCGTCGTCGTGCACGAACTGCTCGTCGACCAGCTTGACCGCGGCCAGCCGCCCGTCCGGCCCGCTGCCGAGCAGTACCCGTCCCATGCCTCCGCGGCCGAGCTGGGCGAGCATTCGGTAGTTCCCGATCTGGCGGGGATCGGACGACTCCAGGGGTCTCACGGCACACCTCCCTCTCTCAAAAAGACAATAACGTCTGATTGATCGACGCGGAGGCACTCGCAGCGATCCGTCACCCCACCGCAACCCTCCGCGGGCAGAGAGGAGCGGCTGGCGCCACTTCCCACGGCCGGTGTGCGGCGGCCGCCTGCGTTCCATCTCGTCCTGCGGCCGGTCGGGCCGACGAGAAGGGAGGGCGCGACCTCCGCGTTCCGGGTCGCCGCTGACCGCTCGCTCGCTCGCGAACGCCGCCGATGAGATCTTCACCCTGCCCCCGCCGAGGAGTTACGACCCGCCAAGAAAGGACGCGGGCGAAAGGAGCACTTTGTCGGCTCCCTGGTGCTGACCCTGCGCTGTGGAAAGGGCAACTGAACACCATGCGACGGGCGACCGAATAGGTCTACGTGTGGTGACACACACGCGAGTCCAGGGCGCTGGACTGACTCAAAGGGCCGAGACGATTTGGCCTTGTCAAACGCTGCCACCACGGGAGGCCTTGCGGCCCACGTGCTCGACGGTCACATGAATTGGCCTTGTCCGGCAAGATCACCCCTGGCCGTCGGTGATGGTGCGTAAGCTTGGGCTGTATTGCGAATGTGATCGCAAGGAGTTGCGGTGACGGCCGACCCCCGGAACGTTGTCGAAGAACCGACGTTCAGCATCCCTCGGCCACCCCGCTTCTGGCCTTCGCCACTCGGCGGGGGAGCGGTGGTCGCCGCCCTTGTCGCGCTGGTCTGTGCGGGGGCGTCGCTCGCGGTGCTGGTCGCCCGGCCCGGTCCGGTCGTCACGATCCGCGGGATCATGGCCTCCAAACAGGACTTCTTCAACGACCGGAAGGTCCAGGACCTGCTACTGGAGCACCACATCCGCGTCGAGGTCACTCCGCGTGGCTCGGAAGAGGTCGCCGCCGAGGTACTCGGCCAGAAGACCGAGTCCTACGACTTCGCCTTCCCGTCCGGACAGCCGGCTGCGGATCTGATCAGGAAGGAGCGCAGCAAGCGGCGCCTGTACAACCGAACGACCTACCTGTTCACCAGCCCGATCGTGCTGGCCAGTTACCGCGAGTACGCCGAGACCCTGGTCGGGCGCGGCATCGCGGAACGGCATTCGGGGGGTCCCGGGGATGCGCTCTACTACACGCTGAGGACGGCCGAGTTCGTCGAGTTGGGTCGGCGGGGGAAGACCTGGAACGACATCGGGATCAAGGGCATCACCAACGGCAACCGCGTACTCGCGCGAACCGCCGGGGTATGCCGGTCCAACTCCGGCCTCACCTACCTCGGCCTGGTCGCATACGTGGTCAACGGCGGCAAGCCGGCGCAGACCGAGACCGAGGTGGACCAGATCGCCAAGGAGGTCGGACCGCTCATCACCGGGACCGGCATGCCGGAGTCAGAGCTCTTTTCGGCCTACGTCACGCCCGAAGGCAAGAGCCAAGGACCGATCGTGGTGGTCTATGAGCATCAGTTCTTCGCCTATCAGCAGGAACATCGGCGTAATTCCGGGCGTGTCGACACCGAGCGGGTCCTGCTCTATCCGGAGCAGGAGTTCCAGACCGACCCGGCATACATTTCCCTCAAACGCGGCAACGGTGACCGGCTCGGCCACCTGCTGCGCACAGATCCCGGACTGAGGCGCCGCATGCTGGAGCTCGGCTTCCGGGTCGTCGACGACTCCGCGGACCCTGGGACCAGACCGCTGTACGGGCTACTCAAGGACAACGGTGTGCCGGTGCCCGAGGAGCGGACGGACTACACCCGCGCGGAGCTCCCGAAGCTGCCTCTTCTGCAACGGCTGGCCGTCAGGGTGGACGAGTGCCGATGACGAGGCGGCCTTCGCGAACGTTCGCCGGACTGATGGCCTCTGCGATGCTGCTCGCGGGCACCGGCTGCACCTCGGACGAGCCGGACACGACGCTGCGGGTGCTGGCGAGCTCCGAACTCGCCGACATGCGCCCGCTGCTCGACGAGCTCCGGCGGGACACCGGCATCGCGATCGAGCTCGACTATCGGGGCACCGTGGAGGTCTCGAACTCACTCTCCCGGGGGGACGACGACCACGACCTGGCCTGGCTGTCCGACGACCGCTATCTGCAGCTCAAGTTGCGGGCGGCCGGCGGGACGCGGCTGCGGCCGCTGTCGGCTGCGATCATGACGTCCCCGGTGGTCCTGGGCGTGCGGCCGCGGACGGCCGAGCGGCTCCGCCGCAACGCCCCCGACCCGAACCTGTCCTGGGCGGACATCGCCGACGGCGCCGCCGAAGGGCTGGTGCGCTTCGGCATGGCCGACCCCCGGCAGGCCAACAGCGGGCTGGTCGCCCTGGTCGGGGTGGCCACCGCGGCCGCCGGTACCGGCAGCGCGTTGCGTCCGGAGGATGTCACGTGCGACCGGTTGCGCGGGCTGTTCTCCGGCCAGACGATCACCGCGACGTCCTCGGACGAGCTCATCGATGCGTTCGTCGCGGACCAGGGCAAGGCCGACGCGCTGATCGGGTACGAGTCGACGCTGCTGTCCCTGAACGCGAGCGGGAGGCTGCGCGAGCCGCTGGAGATCATCTATCCCGAGGACGGCATCGTGCTGTCCAAGTACCCGCTGCTGCTGCTCGATCCATCCCGCCGCGCCGCCTACGACAAGGTCGTGGCGTGGCTGACCCGCGCGGACACGCAGCGGAAGATCATGCAGCGCACTTTGCGCCGCCCACTCGATCTCAGCGTGCGACGGGATCCGCGGCTGCGCACCGAGATCGGCAACGCGCTGTACTTTCCGGACCGGCCCGAGGTCATCGACCGGCTGCTGTCCAACTACGACCCGAGGGCCCGGACGCCCGGCCAGGTGATCTTCGTGCTCGACTACTCCGGCTCCATGAGGGGCCCGCGGATCAAGGCGTTGCGATCCACGTTCGAGGGCCTCATCGGCGGCGACGGCTCGTCCGTCGGCAAGTTCGTCCGGTTCTACCGGGGCGAGAACTTCATCCTGATGCGCTTCGGGGAGAAGGTCCGGGCGGAGCGCGACGTCACGGTCGCCGACCCGCATGCCGCCGGCGCCATCCGCGACTTCCTCGGCACCGAGAAGTTCGAGCAGAACACCGCCGTTTGGTCGGCGCTCGACCACGCTTACCGGCGCGCAGGCGAGCTGAAGCGCGCCGCTCCGGAGCGGCCGGTGACCATTGTGCTGATGACCGATGGTCTGAACAACGCCGGCATCGGACTGAACGAATTCCTCAGCCGATACCAGGCCATGCCACCGCAGGCCAAGGCCGTGCACACGTACACCGTTCGGTTCGGCGAGGCCGACTCAGCCGAACTGGACCGCGCGGCCAAGGCGACCGGCGGACACATGGTGGACGCCAACGCGTCCTCCCTGAACCTGGCCTTCAAGCAGACCCGCGGCTGCTTCTGACACCGGAAGGCACCGATGATGCCGTTGCTGACAGCGATCTCAGCCATCGCCGCATGCTCCGCAGTAGCGCTCTACTGCGCGCACAGGGTCAGAGTGAGCCGCCACCTGTCGGCCTGGGTGACGCCACAGAAGCCGGGGTTCTGCTTCTATCTCGACGAGCGAAACGCCATGGACCTCTACCTCCAGGGCGACTACCCCTACCTGCAGCGCTCGGTGGAGAAGACGACCCGCCGCAACATCGTGTTGGAACTGCTGTTCCGGCCCCTACGCGGGGGCGTACGGCGTGTGGCCGGAGAAGAGCAGGTCACCAAGTACTTCGAGGAGACGAGGTCGATCACGGTCATCGGGCGCATCGTCCGTGCGCTCGATAAGGAGAACGACATCGTGTACGTCAACCTCCTCACCCGGACGATCGCGCCGAACGCCGGCCTCGACCGAGCGCTGAAGCCGCTGTCCAGGGGGCGATCGAAGCGGGTGGACGCGGCCCGGCTCCGTGACCTGGAACCTGCCGCCTTCGTCTCGGTCGAGGGACGGTTCACGGTCAGGGACGTGTCCGGAGAAATGACCACGTTCTCAGCCCCGTACGGGCCCTCCGGCGACCGGGTGGTCAGCGTGACCTGCGTCACCGACCAGCTGCGAGACGGCAAGGTCCCGGACGGCGCCTTCCGGGCACGCTGCCTCGGCAAGATCAGCTGGGACCCCAGAACCGGCGACGTGAAGATCTCCCCCGTGCTGGCCATCTTCCAGTAGCCGGCAACCTCACCCATGGAGAGGGGCCCCGACGACGATCCAGGGCGCGGCGCCTGACCGAGGGGTGAAGCGGGAGCGGCACGGGCAAGCAAAACGGCCCATGAACACCAATGGGCATTCGCGAAGATCACGAATGCCCAGGTATGCAGGGTGCGCCGTCAGGGACTTGAACCCCGAACCCGCGGATTAAGAGTCCGCTGCTCTGCCAATTGAGCTAACGGCGCCTGTCGTACGGGCCTCGGCGGTGGGCCGGGGTCCCTCGCGACAGGAAGAACAGTATCAGGCCCTGCGGACCAGTGCGAATCGGTTTACTCCCGCCCCGGGAGGACGCTCATCATGCCGCGCCACAGGGCGATCGCGGTGGCCCGGGAGCTGACGCCGAGCTTGGCGTAGATGCGGTTGACGTGGTTCTTGACCGTCTTCTCGCTGAGGAAGAGTTGGCGGGCGATCTCGCCGTTGGAGCGGCCGGTGGCGATCAGGTCCATGACCTCGGCCTCGCGGGCGGACAGGCCGAGGGTGGCGCGGGACGCGTGGCGGACGCCGCGGACGAGGTCGTGCGCCGTGAAGGAGCCGGGGACGAGGTGCCCACTGGCGCCGGCGCGGAGGGCGGCCTCGACGGCGGGTTGATCGTCCGATGCCAGCACGAAGACGCGGGACGAGGTGCTGAGGGGCGTCGTGTGAGCAACAGCGGCCGCGTCGAGCAGGATGACGTCGGGACGCAGGCGTTCGGCCAGGGGGACCGCCGCGGCCGGGTCGGGGGTGTCGGCGACGACCTGGAACTCGTCGCTGGCGTCCAGTACGGAGATCACATCAGCTCTGCCCCGGGCATCGCCGTCCACCACGAGTACGCGCAGCGGGGCCGTCTCGTCCACACTCATCCGTCGCCCTTGGCGTGTGGTTGACAATTCTAGAGTCGGAGCATAACCGGATGATCTACGAAGGTCGATGAACCCGCACGCACAGTGCCCGTATCGAGACCGGAACGAGGTCAGGGCCTGATCGCGACGGACGGCGTGAGGGCCGGGACGAATGAGGGGCTTGTACCCATGACATCTTGGATCCCGATAGGCATGGCAACTGTTACCTGGACGGTGCGCAGGTACCGTGGCGTATCACCCTGATCGCCTCGCGTGGCTCTGTTCTCAGGCGGAGAACTCCGATGAAGCAGTGGTCTCAAGCGATGCGGTGGGAGGGAGCCGCGGGTGGCCTGCGGCTCCCTCAGATGCGTGCCGGGGGAGAACGCAGCGGGCCTAGCCGTCCCTCCTGCGAGAGCCGAACACGCTGTTCAGCAGTCCGGCGACGGCCACCCCTACCCCGACGGGCATGCCGATGACCGGGGCAGTCGCGGCCAGGGTCGCGGCCGACACGGCGATCACCGCGATAGCGGTCCCCAGCAGTACGTGCCGAGGGATGAACACGCCCGGTTCCCGGCGCTGGGGCAGGCGCCCTGCCTCCGTGTGCGTCCCGGCAGTTGGGTTGACCTGCTCGTTCGTGGCGCGGCTCACGGATTCGCCGCCCGCTGGCCGGTGCCTTTCGTCCCCGGTTCGTTGTACTCTCACTAGTGGCTCCTGCTCTCTTGGCTAAGACGGGTGATGGGGCTGATCGAACCGGCGGCCCCCTGCTGATCCCAGGAGGCCGCCGTCGCGTGTGCGGGCGGTGATCCGGCGAGGCCGGTCAGATGCGCGTGCAGTCGATGCTGATTGAGCGTTCGAGATACCTCCTCATGAGAGCGATCGGGATCTGAGAGCGCTCCTGGAGGAACGCCAAGTACTCCTCGATCGGCAGTACCAGTGCGCGCGTGGGCTCCAGCGTCCGGACCGTTGCGGACCGCGGTTGCCCGTTGATCGCGGATATCTCTCCGAGCAGCGAACCAGGGCCGAGGACGACTGGGACGCTGCCGTCGTCCATGGAGCTTGCCTGTACCTGCCCGGACAAGAGGATCAGCACCGACGTGCCGTGATCTTCCTCCTGGAAGATGGTCTCCCCGGCGGCCCAGGCCCGCACCGATCCTCCGGCCATCAGGTCGTTTCGTTCGTCAGTGGTGAGCATGGCCAGGAACGAGCCGGGTTCAGGGACGGACGTCGTCTGCCCCATCGTCGTGGACGACATCGCTGCTGTTCACCTCCTGCTGCCGGCCGGGCGCTTCATGCCGCGGGGGCGGGGACGCCGACGCCGTGCCGGATGGTCTCGACGCTTTTCAGGAACCTCTCAACAGCGCGAATGTGCCGCAGGTCCTTGTCCCTTCCCGCGACCCGCTTGTAGTCCAGGACATCCGGCAGGGAGGCGAAGCGGAGGCCGCCGATGATCTCGGCTCGGTCGATCAGCTCTCGGGTGTTTCGGGGACCGAACCATTCTTCGGAGAAGTGGACGCGCCCGCCGTAGAACGACACCACGGGGGCGCCGGTGATCGTTCCGGTCATCCCGCGGACACCGGTCGCGTAGACCCGGCGCCAGGTGGAGCCGCACGCCACCACGTCCAGATCACGGAGGACACCGTCTCCGATGCCGTGCGCCAGTAGTGGCGCGCTTCCGACGATCACGAACTCGTCACGGTTGAAGGGGCGGTCGGCGAGCCAGCGGATCAGCTCGTTCTCCAGGATGTCCGGTGTGGTGTCGGTGTCCTTCATGTAGCCCTCGCTTTCATCAGGCCGAAGCCGTTCGCTCGCCGGCAGCGATCTCGCGGAGGGCGGGCAGGTTGAGAATGACCGTCTTCTGTCGAGCCGCATCGATGATCGCGGCGCTCTTGAACGTTCGGATGATCTTCTTCACGGAGTCGAGCGAGGCGCCGGCATAGTCGGCCAGGTCCTGCTGGCTGATCCGCAGCACGATCCCCTCATCGCCGTGCTTGCCGAGGCCGCTCTCCAGCAGTTCGATGAAGGCCAAGGCCAGTCGCCGCTCCACGGCCAGTTCCGACTCCGCGATCTTGCGGGTGGCCTGTTCGAGCCGTTCGTCCTTGGCCACGAGCTGGGCCAGCGCCGCCCTGGGATGGGTCTGCAGGAACTCGATCCATCGCGCGGCGGAGATGAGCAGCACCTCGACCTCGTCGATCGCTGCGACGGAGGCGACGCGGGGCTTGCGGCGCAGCGGTGACATCTCGCCCACGACTTCGTTCGCGCCTCGCACAGCGATGATGCGCTTCGGTCGGCCTGCCGAGACCATGACGTGTCCCTTGCGGATCAGCAGGACGAAGTCGGTTTCCTCACCCTCCTCGAAGAAGACCTGTCCCGCCGAGCGGTGCAGTGTCTGGCCCCTGGCATCCAACCAGAGGAGTTCCTCTTCAGTGAGGAGAGTATCCCCTTCTTCGAACGGAGTGAGCTGCATGTGTCTGAGTGTATTACTGCACCTTCATCTATGCAATGCATGCCCGTATGCGGGTGTGGTGAGCCTCTTACGCGAGGTCGGCGCGGTGCGGCCGATGTCGCGGCCCGGGCCGCTGTAAGTGCCGGCGGCATGGATGGTCCGGCCGGGAGGCGGTGTGCAGAGTCATACCGGAAACGGAGCGGGCATCGTGGCGGCACCAAGCGGTGGCGGCGGAGGCGCGATGCGCAGTATCTGCCGGGCGACAGGCAGGGCGCTGCCGCCCCGGAGCGGCTTCGGTGAAGGGGAGCGTCCTAGCCGGAGTGCTCCGAGATCCGGTATGAGTGCCGGGCGAGCGTGACGCGCCGCACAGAAAAGCCCTGGTCGTCCTTGCGGGGACCAGGGCTTCCCGTTGGGGTGAGTGAGGGGACTTGAACCCCCGACATCTTGGACCACAACCAAGTGCTCTGCCAGCTGAGCTACACCCACCGTGGCCGGGATCGCTCCCGGCTTCCAGTAGTGTAGCGGCTTCTTCGGGGTGGGTCAGCCGGAGGCGACCTGGGCGGCTATGGAGCGGGCCGTGTCGGAGTCGGGGCCGGGCTGCTGGACGAAGACGGCGGCGCGGTAGTAGCGGAGTTCCTGGATGCTCTCGGTGATGTCCGCCAGGGCGCGGTGGCCGCCCTTCTTCTCGGGGCTGGCGAAGTAGACGCGGGGGTACCAGCGCCGGGCCAGCTCCTTGATCGAGGAGACGTCGACCATGCGGTAGTGCAGGTGGGCGTCCAGGGACGGCATGTCGCGGGCCAGGAACGAGCGGTCGGTCGCGATGGAGTTGCCGCAGAGGGGGGCCTTCTTGGCGTCCTTGACGTGGGTCTTGATGTACTTGAGGACGACGTCCTCGGCCTCGGCGAGGGTGACGCCGCTGGGGAGCGCTTTCAGCAGGCCGGACGTGGTGTGCATGTCGCGGACGACCTTGGTCATCTGGGTGACCGACTCGGGCGGCGGTTTGATCACCACGTCGACGCCCTCGTCCAGGATGTTGAGCTCGCTGTCGGTGACCAGTGCGGCTATCTCGATGAGCGCGTCGTTGCGCAGGTCGAGTCCCGTCATCTCGCAGTCGATCCAGACCAGCCGCTCGTTCATGCACTTACCCTACGGCCATGAACGACTGCGCGGGGCATCGCGGGCGATCGATTTAGGAGGTCACGCGCCGGGCGATATGTCCGGGGATGGGGATGCCGGGACGGAGTAGGGGATCGGGGGCCGGCGGGCCGAACGTCTGGCGGACGGGCACCACGCCGGCCCAGACGTCGAGGGCGTAGTCCTCCTCTTCGTCCTCAGGCGGGCCCTGCCGCACCTTCACAGAGGCCTCGTCCAGGGAGAGGGCCAGGACGGAGGTGGCGGCCAGCTCCTTGCGGTTGGGCTGGCGGGCCGCGTCCCACTGGCCTGGGGTCAGTTGCTCGGTGATGACCCGGAGGCCGGTCAGCTTCTCCTCCGGGGCGTCGACGAGGCGGGGCGTCCCGTAGACGACGGCGCTGCGGTAGTTGATCGAGTGGTTGAACAGGGAGCGGGCGAGGACCAGCCCGTCCACGTGGGTGACCGTCACGCAGATGTCCTGGGACGGCCCGGCCCTGAGGCTGCTCGCTCCGGTGGAGCCGTGGACGTAGAGGGTGTCGTCCAGGCGGCCGTAGCCGGTGGGGATGACGCGGGGCGAGCCGTCCACGATGAGGCCGAGGTGGCAGATCATGCCGTCGTCGAGGATCTCGTACAGGACGGAGCGGTCGGTGCTGGAACGTTCCCCCAGGCGGCCTGGGCGGGTGCGGGCGGTCGCGGCGAGCGGGTTCATGTCCGTTTACGCTAGGAGGCGAGTGGCCTGGCAGGTATGGCCACTTGGCGCGGATAGCGGGTGACCACTTTGTCGATCGATCTGCCCCTGGCCGTGGAGCGGGACGTACCGGAGCCGATGAGCGCGCAGCTCGTCGGGCAGTTGCGCGCCGCCATGGGGGAGGGACGCCTTGCCGCGGGCGAGCGGCTTCCGTCCAGTAGGGCTCTGGCGGGTCTGCTGGGGGTCAGCCGGACGGTGGTGACCGAGGCCTATGAGCAGCTCTACGCGGAGGGCTGGCTGGAAGGGCGGCATGGGTCCGGCACGTATGTGACTGAGGGCGTCGCCGCCGCGCCTATGCCGAAGCCCCAGGTGGTGGAGAAGGAGCCAGTGCGGAGGGCTGCGGGCCCACACGAGATCGACCTGCGGCCCGGTCTCGCCTGGATCGGGGCCCTGGATACACCCGCATGGCGCAGGGCATGGCGTCTCGCTGCCGGGATGCCGCCTCAGCAGCGCCAGGATCCGCATGGGTTGCCTGGCCTAAGGGAGGCGCTCGCCGACTACATCAGGCGTAGCCGCGGGGTGGCGTGTCCTGTGGACGGGCTTCTGGTCACGCGGGGAGCGACGAACGGGCTCGATCTGCTTGCCGCGACCGTCCTCCGCCCTGGGGACCGGGTCGGTGTGGAGGAGCCCGGCTATGGCAGGGCACGCGCGGTCCTCAGTGGACGTGGTGCCGAACTCGTCCCCTGCCCTGTGGACGAGCATGGTCTAGTAGTTGACGGTCTGCCCGATGACCTGCGCATCGTCTATACGACGCCTTCGCACCAATTCCCCATGGGCGGCGTGCTGCCCGTCCCTCGCAGGCAGGCTCTGCTGGCATGGGCGCGGCGCAACGGGGCGCTCATAGCAGAGGACGACTACGACGGGGAGTTCCGCTACGACGTCGCGCCCCTGCCCGCCCTCTACGGCCTGGATCCGGAGGTCGTCGTCTACCTGGGCACGACCGCCAAGATCCTCACCGCGGACATGGGCGTCGGCTGGCTGGTGGGGCGTCCCGACCTGGTGGCGGAGGTGGCGCTCCGGAGGGAGGAGCTGAACGACCGCACCGCCGTGGTCCCGCAGGACGCGCTGAGACTTCTCCTGGAACGGGGTGACCTGGATCGGTACGTCCGCCGCATGCGCGCGGAGTACGCCCGGCGCCGTGACGTGGTCGTGCAGGCGCTGGACGGCCTGCCCCTGCGCGGCGACACGGCAGGCCTGCACCTGGTGGTGGACGTCCCGGAGCCGGCGGCCTCGCACGCCGCGGACGAGGCGGCCCGGCGCGGCGTCCTGGTGGAGACGCTGACCCGCCACCACGCGGGCCCGGTGCGCGCGTCCGGTCTGGTGATCGGCTACGGCTCCGCCGCGACCCTCGCCGAGCTGCGCAAGGGCTGCGAGATCGTCCGGACGCTGGTCGGGTAGCGGCGTCAGTTCGACAGGGCGCTCGGTCCGACGGGCACGGGCTCCGACGCGGGGTGCAGCGGCCCGGGACGCGAGGCCGGCGCGTCGTTCTGGGGAGTGCGGACGGGATCGGACGACCGGACGGGGTCAGGCGTGCGGGGGCGCGGCGCCACCAGCCGGGGGCCGGTGGGGGTGCTGGGGAGGCGGGGCTTCGGGATGGGGGCGACCGGGGTGTCGGGTCCGGTGATGCGCCGGACGTCGATCCCGCCGGGGTCGGGACGGTCCAGGAGCGGCACCTGGGAGGCGCCGTAGTGCCCGCCGCGCGCCCATTCCTTGCGGTTGCGCTGCGCGTGGTACGACTGCGGCGACGGCAGCGGAGGGCCGGCGGGCCAGCGCCGGGCCACCCCCCACGCCTCCAGCCACTGGACGATGGCGTCGATGCCGGCCAGCGGCGACCCGGTGAACGGCGACCGCGACTGGGCCACCACCATGATCTGCGCGCAGACGCGGCCCTCCCGACCGAGCGCGCCGCCGAGCAGCCGGGCGGCGCGGGTGATGGGCAGGAGTTGGACGATCTCGCCGGTGCCGGGGTGCCACACCAGGTGGGCGGGTCGGTCCTCCTTCAGCAGGTCGGCGGCCACCGAGCGCGCGGAGACGGTGTGCGGGTCGTGCTCCTCGGCGCACCAGACGGCGCGTGGAGCACCTCCTCGCAACGCTCCGCCGTCGTTTCGCGCCGGCATGCGGCCGGCTCCCGGCAGCCATGCGTCTGCCACGGTGCGTCCCCCCAATCGGGCGGTCAGACCCCCGAGTGGTCAGTTACTTCTCTTGGTCCAGCGAGGACTCGTCCGTCCAGCCCGCCGCCTCAGTGGGTGGGATGACGGCTGCCGACCTCTCTCACCGGGTTTGAACCGGTTCGATCGGGTAGTGCAGACGGGCACCCCGCGTGTCCGAGCATTGCACCTTGTGTCACCTTTTTCCTCCCGGGTGTTCGGTCGAATCACTCACCCTGCGGGAAGGCGGGCGGAAGATGCCCGCGTCCGCGCAGGTCATCGCCGTCCCTGGAGATCGGATGACAAGCGGCTGGAAGTCGGCCGGAAGTGGCCGGGGCGTCACGGACCGCACGGCGGTACCCGGGTGGGGTTCACACCCCTGACCGAGCCGCGTTCTAATAATGGGTCATGACCGTTGACGCAGAACTGCCCGCCGGAGTGCCCGGTATCGACGTCCCCCGGCTGGCGGCCTGGCTGGCCCGCGAGCTGCCCGGATCGGGACGGATCACCGCGATCGACCTGATCGCGGGCGGGCGGTCGAACCTCACGTACGGCATCACCCTGGACGGGGGCCGCCGCATCGTGCTGCGCAGGCCGCCGCTCGGCCACGTGCTGCCGACGGCGCACGACATGGGACGCGAGTACCGCGTCCTGTCGGCCCTCGGCCAGGGGACCGCGGTGCCGGTGCCGACGACGCTGGCGTTCTGCGACGACGAGGAGGTCATCGGCGCCCGCTTCTACCTCATGGACTTCGTCGAGGGCCGGGTCCTGCGCACGCGGGAGGACGCCGCCGACATCACGCCCGAGCAGGCGCGCGGCCTCAGCGACGCGCTGGCCGAGGCGCTCGCCGCGATCCACACGGTCGACGTGGAGAAGGTCGGGCTGGGCGACTTCGGACGTCCGACCGGCTACATGGAGCGTCAGCTCAAGCGCTGGGGCAAGCAGTGGGACAGCTCGCAGGAGGCCGTCCGCGCCACGGGCGCCACCCGCGAGCTGCCCGAGTACGACCGGCTGGTCGCGCGGCTGGCCGAGCGGCTTCCGGCGGACGCCCCGGCGCGTCTCGTCCACGGCGACTTCCGGCTCGACAACGCGCTCGCCCGGCTGGAGCCGCGCCCGGAGATCGCCGCCGTCGTCGACTGGGAGATGTCGACGCTCGGCGACCCGCTGTCCGACCTCGGGCTGACGCTCGTCTACTGGGCGGAGGCCGCCGACGCCGAGCAGCTCCCGGTCGGCGCGACGATCACGTCCGCCCCCGGCTTCCTCACCCGCCGCGAGTTCGCCGGACGGTACGCCGAGCTGACCGGGTTCGACCTCGCCGACCTCGACTTCTACGTCGCGTTCGCGTGCTTCAAGCTGGCGGTGATCCTGGAGGGCATCCACGCCCGCTATCTGCAGAAGGCGACGGTCGGCGAGGGCTTCGACCAGATCGGCGGCGGCGTGCCCGTCCTGCTGGATCGGGCCCACCGCACGCTCGACGCCGGCTCGGTCTGGTAAGTCCCCCGCTCAGCAGCGGTAGGTGACGGTCGCCGAGGCGCCGGACGAGAAGTACACGGTGCCGGTCTGCTGGCCCAAGCAGAAGCCGGACGAGCGCGACACCCGCACACCGCCGCTCTGGCCCGCGTCGAGATGCCCGGAGCCGCCCGCCCTGACGGGCCCGGCCGTGCCGCTCACCTGCCAGCTCACCGGGCCTCCCACCGCCCTGACCGTGACGGTGCAGGAGCTGCCCCGGCCCATGTCGCACCCGCTCACCGACAGCGTGCCCGGCTTCGGCGGCTTCGGCGCGCTGGACGTGGGCGGCGCCGGCGGCTTGCTCGTCGGCGCCTCCGTCGCGGTCTTGGACGCCGAAGGCGACGGCGACTTCGACGGCGACTTCGACTCGGTCGGGGAGGCGGTCGGCGACGTGGGGGACGTCGGGTCGGTCGGAATCGGCTCCGGCGCGGTCGAACCGCCGGGCGGGGTACTGCCGCCGGGCGAGACGGGACCGGTCGCGGCCGCGTTCGTCCCGTCGTCCCCGCCGCCGAGCCACGCCATCGCGCCGCCGAACAGCACCAGGACGCCGACGCCCACCGCGGCGGCGGCGAGCAGCGGCGCGCGCCGCCGCGCGGGCGCGCGGTCCCGGGCGCGCGGCGCGGTCGGCTGGTAGGGGAGCGGCCAGCCGTACTCGTCGAACGGCTCGGTCCAGGCGGCGATGGCGCGGCGGTTCCCGGCCCGGTCCTCGGCGGTCGCGGCGGTCAGCACGTCGAGCCGCAGGTCGGCGGGGATGGCCGCGATCGGCAGCACCGACAGCAGCCGGTCCGGCGGCAGGGGCGGCGTCTCCCGCGCCCCGCATACCGGGCAGTTCTCCACGTGCCGGACGAGCGCCGTGGACGTCTGCGGGGACAGCGGCCACGACTCGGTCAGCGCCGCGACGCTCGGGCAGTCCTTCCAGTGGTTCTGCGCGATGAGGGACGCGTGCAGCGCGGCGGCGAGGTCCTCGCGGGCCTTCTCCGCCAGCGCGAGCGTCTCCTCCAGCGGCATGCCGAAGATGCCGGCCAGGTCCACCTCGTCCAGCTCGTGGCGGACCGAGAGGTCGATCGCCTCGCGCTGGCGCCCGTTCAGCGCGGCGAGGGCGCTGTGCGCGAGCAGGCGGCGCTCCTCGCGGCGGGCGAGCTGCTCGGGGGTCAGCTCGTCCTCGGCCTCCGGCGCCTCCTGCCCGGTCTGCCGGTTCGGGCTGTCGCGGCGCCGCATGCACTCCTTGCGGGCGATCGCGTAGAGCCAGCCGCGCAGCCGGTCCGGCTCGGTGAGCCGGTCCACGTGCTCGCGCGCGGAGATGACGGTGTTGCGCAGGGCCCCGGCCGCCTCGGTGCGGTCGCGCAGCAGGCCGTGGCAGTAGTCGAAGAGGAACGGCGCGTAGGTGTCGTAGACCTCGGTCAGCGCGATGACGTCCCCGGCTCGCAGCGAGTCCGCCAGCCTGAGGTCGTCATTCTGCGCGGCCCCTGGCTCACCGGCCACGGGAACCCTCCCAGTCGAATTCGGTGTACTGATCTGCCCCGACGAGCCCCGACCCCCTGGTCGGCCGACTCGGTTGCCTGATCTTGCCACCAAGTTGCTGGAATTTCTCCCTTATGAGTGGATTTTAGTGACGGATCCGGTACGCGCCGTATCCGTATCGCCTTGTGAGACGGCCCCTGCGAAGGAAAACGTGATCTAGGTCACTTTTCCGATCAGCGGCCGCCCTGGCCGCCTCCGCCCCCGTTTCCGCCGTCCGGCGGGCACGACAGGGTGACGGTGCGCGCGTCGCCGTTGGAGAAGCTGACCGTTCCGGAACCGCCGGGCGGGTCGCAGACCCCGCTGACGCGCGCGTAGCCGACCTGCCCGTTGCGCAGCGTGCCGCCGCCACTGGCGCTGAGACCGCCGGACGCGCCCGTGACCGACCAGGTGGCCGTTCCGCCGACGGCCCGCACGGGGATGTTGCAGCTGCCCGGACCCGCGCCCTGGATCGTGCAGGAGCCGATCGAGAGCCGTCCGGCCTTCGGCTGGGTGCGGGTCGCGGTCGGACGGGCCGAGCGCGACGGCTCGCGCGTCTTCGTCGGGGTCGGCGTCGGCGAGGTGGTCGTCGGCGTCGGGGTCGCGGTCCGCGTGGGCGTGGGCGTGTCGGACGGCTCCTCGGACTCGGTCGGCGAGGACGGCTCGACGACGGACGCCGACGCCCCGCCCGAGGGCCCCTCCGCCGCCGTCCGCCCGCCGGACGAGCCGGACATCAGGTAGTACGCCGCGGCGACGACCGCGATGACGGCGGCGGCAGCGGCCAGCCCGGCCCACACCCCGCGCGAGCCGGAGCCGTCTCGGGGCGCCACGCGCACGGGTTCCTGCTCGACCATGCCGGGCCAGCCCCAGGCGTCGAACGGCTCGGCCGCGTGCGCGATGGCGTCGAAGTCGGATGCCAGCGACGGGTCGGTGGCGGTCGCCATCACGTGCCCGCGCAGGTCGGTCGGCATCATCGCGACCGGCAGCACCTGCAGGAGCCGCGCCGCGGAGACGGTGCGGTCGCGCAGGGGGCCGCAGATCCCGCAGCCCTCGATGTGGTGGACGAGCCTGCGGACGACCGGCGGCGGCAGCGGCCATCCGGCGTCGTCGGCGATCGCGGCGACCTCGGGGCAGGCGTCGCGTCCCGCGCGGGCGATGTAGGCGGCGGCGAGCGCGTCGTCCAGGCGGGCGCGCGCCTCGGCGGTCAGCTCCGCGGCCTGCGCCGCGTCCATGCCGAGGACGCCGCCGATCTCGCCGGGGTCCAGGCCGTGCCGCAGCATCAGGTCGAGCGACTCGCGTTCGCGTCCGCGCAGGCCGGACAGCGCGCCGTGGACGAGCCGCCGGGCCTCCTGCCGCCGGGCGTGCTCCGCGTCGTCGAGGAAGCCGTCCTCGACCTCGGGCGCCTCGTGCCGCTGCGCGGGACGGTTCGGGTCGCGCAGCCGCCGCATGCACTCGTTGCGGACGAGCGCGTACAGCCAGCCGCGGAAGCGGTCGGGCTCGCGCAGGCCGGACACGTGCGCGTAGGCGGCGACGAGCGCGTCGTGGAGCGCGCCGGCCGCCTGTTCCTGGTCGCGCAGCAGCGCGTGGCAGTAGTCGTACAGGCGGGCCGCGTAGCGGTCCATGACCTGGATGAGGGCGCTCGGGTCGCCCGCCGCGAGCGTCCGTGCCAGACGCTCGTCGTCGGCGCGGTCGAGACTGGGCCAACCGGACACGAAGTCCTCCCGCGGGCTGTGCTCGGAATCCTCGTCCGGGCGTCCGGGACGCCGGGGACGGGCTGGAAGATCTCAGAGGGAGCGGTTCGCTCTCCCGGCCCCGGTCGGTCTGTTCGACCGGCGGCCGCCTCCCCGTCACGGGCCAGGGAGGGAAGAAGGTCGGAGGCCCGACGGCCCCGCTCCCCGTCGGGCCTCCACATAGATTGACGATCGACCCCCGCGCCCGGTTGACACCGAAAGCAGGGAAATATCCAGAACTACCTGGCGCATCCGGAAGATCACCGAACGGTGATCACTGGATCCGGCGGGAGAGCATCTTCAGGAAGATCCGGGAGATCTCGCTGGGCGTCATGGCGACCTGCACGTTGCCGTTCGTCGCCGCGGCGATCTGCTCCAGCTCGTTCTTGTCCACGCCCTTGCCGAACCCGATCATGTTCACCTGGATCGGCTTGTTCGGGTCCTGCATGCCCTTCAGCTGCTTCAGCGTGTCCTGCAGCGACGGGCCGTCCGGGTCGTCGTTCTTCCCGTCGGTGAGCAGCAGGATCGAGTTGCCGAACTCGGGCTTGTAGGAGTCGTTCATCATCTTGTACGCGGCCAGCATGGTCCGGTACAGGCCGGTGTCCCCGTCCGGTTTGGGCCTCATCTGGTTGAGCGTCGACAGGACGAGGCCGCGCCGCGTGGTGGACCCGATCCGGTCGCCGAGCGCGCCGATCGGCACCGTCTCCTTGTACGGCGTCTTGCCGTTCATGTTCGTCGAGAACAGCCACTGGCCGAGTTCGGTGTCGTTGGACATCATGCTGAGCCCGCCCTGCGAGACCTGCGCGATGGCCTGGAGCCGGTTGACGTTCGGCCCGACCTTCTCGGCCATCGACCCGGACACGTCGATCAGCGTCAGGAGGCGCAGGCCGAGCGACAGCTTCGCCCACGCCTGCATGACCTTCGCGACGTCCTCGCTCTTCGGCGAGGGCAGCTGCCGCGGCCGGGCCGGGCTGACGCCGGCCGCCTGCCCGAACCCGGACGGCGCCTTGCCGTCGGCCGTCCGGAACCCGGCGTCGAGGACGTCCTTGCGGGTCGCCTCGGTCCGCATCGCCTGCTCGAGCAGGCGGGCGCCCTTGCCGCGCGCGTCGTCCTTGGTGGTGACGGCGAACGGGTAGTCCATCGAGAGCGTGCCCTCGATCGGGTACAGCGCCACCGCGGGCTCGGCCGGCTTGGTCCGGTTGTAGGCGTAGAGGGCCTGCTCCGACGACAGCGAGATCGGCTGCTTGCCGGTGCGGTCCTTGCGGAAGTGCTCGAACTCCGCCTTCGTGTCGGTGACGGTGCTCTCGCGGACGGTCCGGACGATGCCGGTGAAGATCGAGTCCCGGTTCGGGTCGTTGGCCAGCAGCGTGCTGGTGACCATCAGCGAGCCCATGCCCGCGGCGTTCCGCATCGGGTCGGGCACGACGAGCCGCACCGTTCCGGCCGGGATCATCTGGTTCTTGGTCACCGCGCCGCCCGCGACGCCGCCGGCGGCCTTCAGCAGGTTGTCCCACGACGGGCTGGCGGTGATGCCCTGCTTCTTCAGCTGCGCCGCGAGCGTCTGCGGCAGCCCCACCACGATCGGGCTCGACGCCAGCGAGGTCTTGGTGGACACGACGCCGCTCTTGTCGCCGTTCTCGCCGCTGGTCTGCGCCAGCGAGATCCACAGGGAGGAGTCGGGGATCCACACGTCCGGCCGGTCGTCCGCCACGGCCTGCCCGGACAGCAGCGTCGTCACCGACGACGGCTCGGTCCGCTTCACGGTGGCCTTGACGCACTTGCCGTCGACCTTGTGCTTGCCGTCGTTGAACCGTCCGGCGGCCTTCTCCACGACCGGCGCGATGTCGGGCGCGGCCGCCACGGACAGGTTCAGCGCGCCGTCGCCGGAGCAGCCGCCGCCGCTCTCGGCGAACGCGTAGACGCCCACGCCGAGCAGCAGCGCCAGGCCCACGGCGCCGGCCATCGGGCCGATCAGCGCGGTCTTGCTGCGCTTGCGCTTGCGGCGCCCGTACTCGTAGCCGCCGGACTCGTAGCCCCCGGACCCGCCGCCATAGCCGCCGGAACCACCGGAGCCACCGGAACCGCCGCCGTACCCGCCGGAGCCCCCGGAGCCCCCGGAACCGCCGGACCCGCCGAAGTATCCGGACTCGCCGCCGTCCGACCTGCTGATGGCGTCGTACTCGCTGTAGCCCGTCCCGGCCAGCGGCGACGCGGCGGGCGGACCCTGCGGGGACCCGGTCCTCGGCTCCTCGCCGTACCGGCCGCCCCCGTAGGCGCCCGACCCGGACGCGGCGCCGTAGGGACCGGAGCCGTAGACGGGCTGCTCGGACGACTGCCGGGGCGTGAACCACTCGGGCGTCTCGCCGGACGCGCCCGGCGCCATGCCGGGCGGCGCGCCCTGCGGGCCGGCCTGGGGCTGGGCGAGCGGCTGGCCCTGGCTGTCCCGTGCGCCGAACCAGTCGGACGACCCGTCGTTGGCCGGGCCGAAAACGGGCCTGGACGGGTCGTACCCGCCCTCACCCGGCCCCTCCGGGAAGTCATTGCGATGACGTCCGCTCACGGCTGCCCTCGATTCACCTGAAACCCGCCGATGTTCCCCGGCACTGTAGTAGTACGCCCCAGAGGTTACAAAGGACTCAAAACTGATAATGACGCAGGTCATGAGCGTATGGCCTGACGAGCCTGGCAGTGTACGCGACCGTCACGCCCAGCGATCGAGGCGGTACAAGGGGAGGTGGATTATCCCGCAGAGTGGGACATATGGACCCGCCGACGGCCGGATCCGGCCGCGACGCGACCGGGCCACTCCGCGACACGGCCGGGCCGTTATGCAACCCGGCCCCCTCCCGGCCCCCTCCCGGCCCCCTCCCGGGCCCCCCTCCCGGTACGCCCCGGCACTCCGCGCCCGGCGGCAGACTTAGGGGATGGCCAGCCTCATCCCCGTCTCCGATCCCGCCGACCCGCGCCTCGCGGACTACGTCCGGCTCCGCGACGTCAACCTCCGCAAGAGCCTGGAGGCCGAGCACGGCCTGTTCGTCGCCGAAGGGGAGAAGGTGATCCGCCGCGCGGTCGCCGCCGGCCACCCCGTCCGCTCCCTGCTGATGGCCCGCCGCTGGACCGAGCCGCTGGCCGATCTCCTGGACGGCCTCGACGCCCCCGCCTACCTGGTCGACGACGCCACCATGGAGGCCATCACCGGCTTCCAGGTGCACCGCGGCGCCCTGGCGTCCATGGAACGCCTACCTTTGCCGTCCATCGAGACCGTCCTCACGGGAGCGCGCCGCATCCTCGTCCTCGAAGACCTGGTCGATCACGCGAACGTGGGCTCCATATACAGGTGTGCCGCGGCGCTGGGCATCGACGCGGTCATCCTGTCGCCGAGGTGCGCCGACCCCCTGTACCGCCGCGCGGTCAAGGTCTCCATGGGCGCCGTCTTCGCGATCCCCTACGCCCGCATGGCCAACTGGCACGACGACCTGGGCAAACTGCGCGCCGCCGGATTCACTCTTCTGGCCCTGACCCCCGCCCAGTCGGCCACGCCACTGGACAAGGCCGCCCTGGGCGATCGCGTCGCCCTGATGCTCGGCTCGGAAGGCGACGGCCTCTCGTCCCATTGGCTGGACGAGGCCGACGAACCGGTCTGCATCCCCATGAGCCCGGACGCGATGTCCGCCGGAGTCGACTCCCTCAACGTCACTGCGGCCGCCGCCATCGCCTGCCACACCCTCATGCGTTGACGGCCCCGGCGGGGGGCCAATCCGTTTCGGCACCTCGTCTTCAGGATCAAGTGACTCGCGTCTTCGATTCCGCATGCCGCGGGTCGGGGAAAGGGAATGGCCGGCCGGACGAGACCGAGAAGCCGCCGCCGAGACCTCCGAAGCCTTTATGCGCCGCCCGTTCGCCAGGGCCGCGGCTACGCGAGCGCGGTCTCGTCGCCGCGCTCGGTCAGGAGGGTTGTCAGTTGCTCGCGCTCCATGAACGCCCAGTCGTCCGGGTCGTCCTCCCAGTCGATGAGCTCATCGGTGTCCAGCGCGGCGAGGAAGTCCTCGTGGAGGCCGGCCGGGTTCTGCCGGACCGGGTCCGAGAACTGCCACACTTCGACGGCCGCTCTCAGGTCGCCGCGGTCGGCCAGCAGTTCGGCCAGTCGCCTGGTCGTCGGGGAGGCGTCGCCATAGGCGCGGGCCCACACCCGCAGCGCGTTTTCGAGGTCGCCGTGCTTCGCGAGGAGTTCGCCCAGTCGTCCGGCCGCGTCGCGGTCTCCGGTCTCGGCCTGGGCGCGCAGGTTCGCGATCTCGTCCGACTCCGGCACGCCGCCGTCTGTCCGAATTTCCATTACCGGTCACCTCTTCCGGGGGCAGTAAGGGCGCTGGCAAGGAACAGCCGCTTCGGGAAAATAACCATCTCTGAGAGCCTCAAACCGCTTCCTCTCGGCGAGTCGGCCGGGACGGGCGGCGGAATCCGCGGGTACGCGCGCCACGTACCCGCCGTTTCGCCGGGCCTTCCGGACGCCCGCCGATAATCGTCAAGACGCTCCGTGCGGCCCCGGGTTTTCGCTCGCCTTGGAACGGGCCCGCCGATCCCGCGCCGTTCGGCGGCGGGCAGGAGGAACGGCGTCCTCCATCAGCGGATTGGGGCGGGCGAAGAGAGCCACATTGGTGGAACGCCGCCGGAGGGTCCAAATATTTCCGGACCGGTTCTGCGGCCTCTTGTGAGATTCTCTTCCCGGGCTCCGCCGTTTCCGGGGACATACCCGGCGCCGCGCCGAGCTGGGGGGCGACCGCGACAGGCATACCTCCAAGGAACGCGGGCCACCCGTCGCGCGCGTGACCGGCGCATGGCCCGCGGCGATCAGCCGGATGAAGGACTGAGACGTGCCCGGCTCAGCGGCCGAACATGCCGCCCCGCGGCCGCCGGTGCGTTCCCCTCGGCCGCCTCGGCGCCCCGGCCGGGACCCGGCGGCGGCCCAGGCGCAGCTGGGTCAGCAGGAGCGAGAACGCCACCAGCAGCGCCGCCAGCCACGCGATCTGGGTGCTGGCCATCCGCTCGAACGTCAGGTCCTGCGCGACGGGCGTCTTGTTCCCCTGGAGCCGGCTCTGCGGCGTCGCCGCCCCGGCGCTCGGGCTCGGCGCGACGGACGGGTTCGGCGCCTGGATGGACGGCAGCGCCACCTGCGGGTTCCGCGCGTCGAACGACGAGTTGGGCGACGTCTGCACGGACCCGCTCGTGTTGACGCCCCCGGTGCCGTTCCCGGAGCCGGACGACCCGCTTCCGCCGGATCCGCCGTGCGACGTCCCCGACGACGAGGAGTGCGAGGGCGTGGTCGACGGCTTCGTCGGCTTGCGCGACGGTGACTTCGTGGGCGTCTTCGAGGGCGTGGGGGTCGGCGTGGGCGTCTTCGTGGGCGGCTTGGACGGGACGACGTACTTGAAGGTCGTGGTCCCGAAGACGGGAGAGAGGTCGGTCGCGTCGACGGTCACGGTGATCGTGTACGTCGTCGTGGCCTTCGGGCCCTCCTCGGGCACCGTCACGTGCGACTTGACGGGGCCACCGGTCTTCCCGTCGGCGAGGTCGCCGACGGCGCACGCCGCCGACTCGAACGGCGCGCCGCAGTCGCCGGTCACCGTCGCGCCCTTGAGGGTCACCGCGACGTTCGTGACCTTGATGTTCGCGACGTCGCCGCCGTCGGCCTTGACCGTGGTCGTGATGTCGAGGGAGTCACCCGGGTCGAGCTTGGCCGCCGACGAGGCGACGTCCACCAGGAGCTTGCCCGGGGCGGGGGACGCGGGATCCGATTCTGAGGGGGAGGGCGTGACCTCGGCTACGGCCGATGCCCCTCCGGCGGCGAGGATGGCCGCCGTGCCGAGCCCAACAAAGATCGGTTTGACCGCCGATCGGCAGATCACTGCCGCCGCACCTCCGTCGCGTCGCCGTTGAACGCTTCCGTTCCGAGGGATCGCCTCGGGAGACATGCGAACACGGATCCCAGGGCCAAATCAAGCCCGTCCAGGGTCAGACGAACTCCTCGCGGACGTCCTCGATCTCCGAGCCGGGCGCCCACGCCTGCCAGATGCCCTGGTCGACGCGCTCCAGCCCCAGCCTTTCGGCGACCGGGGCCAGCCCGCCCGCGTATTCGACACGAATCCACGTTTCATGCTCGCCGACGATGACGAACCGCTCCCCGCGCCAGCGGCACGTCGTCCGGACGTAGCGGAGGTCCTCCACTTCGGACGCCGGGACGATGCGGCGGAAGCGCCCCGGCCGCAACTCCTCGAACCCGTCCGTCGGCCCGGGCGCGTACAGCCGGACCTCACCGTCGGCGCCGGGCGCCGCCTCGAAGTCGCGGCCGAGCCAGCGCGCGACGTACCCGTCCCGGATCACTGCGCGGCCTCCGTCCGTCCGTCCCATGCGTCGGCGTTCGCGTCCGGCCGCAGCCAGGCGAGCCGGTCGGGATCGTACATCGCGATGAACCGCTCGGACCGGTCCCTGCCGAGGTAGTACATCTCCGCCCCGTACGGCAGCCGGACACTGGCCACCTTGTACTCGCGGATCGATCCGGCGCTTCCCGGCGCGAAGCCGCTGCCGACGAACGGCGGCCGCTCGACGACCCAGCCGGCCTCGCCCCAGGACGCCATCTCCTCCTCGTCCCGTCCGCCGAACGGGACGCGGTACAGGTCGGGGCAGTACGCGGGCCACCGGATGACGTACACGCCCTCGTCGTCGAAGGAGAACGGGGAGTCGGCGTACAGCAGCCCCAGCACCTCGTAGAGCTGGCCGGGCGTCTGGAGCTCGGCCACGTCGGCCGTCGAGTGGACGAAGCCGCCGACCCGGTCGTACCCCTGCTCCAGGTACCAGGAGACATGGCCGTGCGGGACGACCTTCTGCATGATCGTCGGCGAGGAGACGCGGTCCTCCGGGTCGGCCGCCGGCATCTGCGGGACCGGCTCGCGCCGCGGCGGCGGCAGCGGAACCTCCGGCCGCCCCGGGACGAGCCCGACCCGCACCGCCCACTCGCTGAGCGACCGCACCTGGTCGCCGTGCAGCGACGCCCCGATGTGCGTCCCCGGGTTGAGGACCATGGCCCAGTCCTCCCGGGGCCACGCGCCGATCAGTTCCCGGAAGTCGGCGTACACGAACCGGGACTCCGGCAGCACCTCGCGCAACCGGACCAGCGACGTGAACACCTGCACGGACACCGCGTCCCGCAGCGCCGCGTCCCACCGGAACTCCCGCTGGACCGGGGTCACCTCGAGCGGCGCGTCGTCGGGGATCGGCACGAGCACGTTCGCGTTCAGCAGCACCCGCAGGAACGCGTCGGAGTCGCCGCTCGCAGCCGCCTCGTAGAGCTCCTGGTCGATCCGGTTCCCCGGCTCGAACGCGGGCTCGGGCTCCCCGACGGCGTGCAGCGCGCGCCCCGTAGCGGCCTCTCCGGCCGGTGCGGCGCTCCCGCCGTCCTCGACGCGACTGGGGCCTGCGACGTCCCGGCCGTCCGCCTGGCCGGGGAGCGCGGCGTCCTGGGGCGCCGGACCTGCGGTCGGTTGAACGGCCGCGGGGGGGCCGCCCGGCTCAGCGGCGCCCGCGGCAGGGGACGCGCTCGCGCCCTCGCCTGGAGCCGCGCGGTCGGCGAAGTCGTGGCGACCGCTCTGGTCGGTGTCGGCCACGTCCTGCGGGGGCGTCCCCGGCATGCCTGCCTGGTGGCGCTCCACGTCCTCCGGGGTTGGAGGCTCGTTGCCCTGGGGGGCGGCGGGGCCGGTGTCCACGAGGCCGCCCGTCGCGGAAGGCGCGCCTTGGTCGGTCGCGTCCCGTCCGCTCACCTGCCCGGGAAGCGCCGCATCGCGGGGCTCGCCAGGACCGGCGACACGACGGTCCGCCTCTTCCGGCACCGGCCCGACGCCGGCGGCCGCGGGGCCACCTACCTCACCGGCACCGCCCGGTGCGGCTTCGCGGGGCGCACCGGGGTCGTCCCGTCCGGCCATGTGGCCAGGGTCTGCGCCCGGCCCGGGCGGGGCCGCATAGGGACGGCCCGCGCCATCCGGCACGGGGCCCGAGGGGGCGACGTCCTGAGGTGCAGGACCGGGAGTGGCAGCGCTGAGCGGGCTGCCGGGCGCGCCTGCGAGGTGGTGACCCGCGTCTGCGGGTGCGCCCGGTCCAAGCGGCTCGTTGCTCTGAGGTGCGGGTCCGGGAAGGCCGGGCTCTGTGACGCTGCTTGCAGGCGTCTCAGGAGTGATCGCGTCAGCCGGGGTCCCGGGTGCGCCTGCCAGATGACGGCCCGCGTCTCCGGGCGCGCTCGGTCCAAGCGGCCCGTTGGCCTGTGCCCCAGGGAGGCCTGGCTGCGAGGCGCCGCTTGCGGGTGCGGGCGCTTCGGGTGTGGCGGCGTCGGTCGGGGTGCCGGGTGCACTTGCCGGACGGCCCGCGTCTCCTGGCGCCCCCGGTCCTAGCGGTTCGTTGCGCTGCGGTGCGAGTCCGGGAAGGCCGGGCTCCGGGGCGCCGCTTGCAGGCGTCTCAGGAGTGATCGCGTCGGCCGGGGTGCGAGGTGCCCCTGCCAGATGACGGTCCTCATCCGCTGGCGCCCCCGGTCCTAGCGGCTCGTTGGTCCGAGGCGCGGGCCCGGGGAGGCCCGGCTGGGGAGCGCCGCTTGCAGGGGCGGGCGCTTCGGGTGTGGCGGCGTCGGTCGAGGTGCCGGGTGCGCTTGCCAGGTGGCGGCCCGCGTCTGCGGGTGCGTCAGGTCCTAGCGGCTCGTTGGCCTGCGGTGCGGGGCCGGGGAGGCCGGGCTCTGCTCCGATGCCCGGCCGGTCGGTCGCGCCGGGCGCGCCCGCGTGGTGGCGGCCCGGGAGCTCGACGTCCCGAGGCGCGGAGCCGGGAGGACCGGGCTCGATGACGCCGCCTGCCTGGCCGGTCGGGCCGGGAGCGGCCGCCGGGTCCAGTCCGGCCAGGAGGACCGGGTCGATGGCCGTGCTGGACGGGTCCGAGTGGCGGCCCGCGTCTCCCGGCAGGCCCGGTGCGGGGCTCGGCGGCTCGTCGGCCGGGACGCCGCCCGCGGCGTCCGGCGGGACGGGCGTGTCCGCGCCGGCCGGTGCGGGCTGCGGAGGTACGCCGGGTGCGCCGATCTCGGGCGCACCGGGACCAGTGGTGTCGTTTCCGCCCGCTGCGGCGGCGTGAGGCATGGCAGGGCCTGCCGAGTGGTGGCGGCCCGCCTCCCCAGGGGCCGCGCCCAACTCACCGAAGTGGGCCGGAGCCTGAGGCGCGATCTCAGGGCGGCCCGGCTCGGCGGGACCGCTCGGCCCGGGACCGGCCGCAGGGTCGGGATGCGCGGCAGGGCCGGGACCCGCGTGGTGGCGTCCCGCCTCCGCGGGCGCTCCGGGTGCGGGAACAGCGGGTTCGTCGGTGGGCGCTGCGCTCGCGTGGCGGCCCGGCCCGGCGGCACCGGCGGCCGGAGCGGGAGGCGCGGCAGGGGCGTCGGCGTGGTGGCGGCCCGGCTCACCGGCCTGCGACGGGTCGGCCGGGACGGCGGGGGCCACCGGCACCGCGGGCGCGGCCGGGGCCGGCGGCGCCGCGGCGGACGGGGGAGCGGGCGGCCCGCTGAGGGTGCGGACCTGGTCGCCCGGCATGGACGCGTCGATGGGCGTGCCCGGGTTGAGGACGAGCGTCCAGGAGGCGTCGGGCCACGCGGTGACCATCTCCAGAAGGCTCGGCATGATGAAGCGGGACGACCCGATCGCCTCGTTCATCCACTTCAGCGACGTGAAGATCTGGATCGACGTCCGGCCGTGCACGGGGACGGGGCGCCACGGGAACTCGCCGTCCCCGGGGACGATGCCCCACGGCGTCTCGGCGTCCACCGGCACGAGCACCTGGGCGCCGAGCAGGATCTTGAAGAAGGATTCGGTGTCGCCGCGGCGCCCGGCGTCGAAGAGCCGCTGCTCGATGTCGTTCTGGGGCTCGAAGCGCTCCGTCATGCGCTGGGCGGCGCGCCGGTCGGCCCAGGTGGCGAGGCCGGGGAGCTGCTGCGCGAGGACGGTCCCGCCCGCGGGCGAGCCGGAGTTGATGGCGAGCGCCCAGTCGTGGTTCGGCCAGTACCGCAGCACGACGGTGAACGGCAGCGTGATGTGCTCGGTGCCGGGCCCGGACGCCTCGGCCAGGCGTTCCGGCGAGGTGAAGACGGGGACGACGGTGGAGCCGTCGACCTCGCGGGTCTGCCAGGGGAAGCCGGGACGGCCCGGACGCAGCGAGTAGTCCGTCTCGTCCGGGACGGGCAGCAGCACGTCGGTGGCGGCCAGCGTCTGCAGGAACAGGTCGTGGTCGTTGTTCGCGGCGGCCCGCAGCAGCTCGCGCTCCACGTCGTTGGCCGGCTGGAACTCCGGGCGCGGCGCCTCGCGGGGCAGGTCGCGGTGCTGGTCGCGCAGCTCCTCCCACGGCGGCGTCGCGCGGCCGACCAGCGGGGGGCGGCCGTCGCCCTCGGCGACCTGCCGGACGAACCAGGCGGGCAGCCGCGCCTCGATCGGCAGCGCGGCGGCGACGCCGCGCGCGGGCGCGTCGACCGCCAGCCACCAGCGGTTGTCGGGCCAGCCCTCGGCGATGTCGCCGAACCGGACGGTCATGAAGTGCTGGTAGGCCGGGCCGAGGCACGCCCGCATCGCCGCCGCCGACGTGTAAACCAGGACGTGGACCCGGCCGTCCTCCTCCTGGGTGGGCCACGACGGCTGCGCCTCCCCGGCGAGCACGCCGTCCACCAGGTCGGGCGGAACGGGAACGACGAGCTCGCTGTCGGCGAGGAGGCGGAAGTAGCTCTCCTGGTCGCCGGCCCGTACGGTCTCCTGCAGTCGGTGCTCGAGTTCCGACGTGGGTCGCCACGCGTCGGCCACGGTCGCCACCCCCTGTTTCTAGCGTGCTCGTCCCCGCGCGACTGCCTACGCTACATGGGCGAACAGGATTAAAGAGCACAATCGTCTGACCGAGCGCGGGAGTTCGCAGGTCAGTGCGCTGTCAGCTCCGCGAGGGCGGTGAGGAGCCGGTCGATGTGCTCCTCGACCGTCCCGATGCCGATGCTCGCGCGGACGGCGCTCCCGTCCTCGCCCAGCAGGTGCCGGACGAAGGGGTGGGCGCAGAACTTCCCGTCGCGCACGCCGATGCCGTGCTCGTCAGACAGCGTAAGGGCCACGTCCCGCGCGTTCCAGCCGTCCACCGTGAACGACACGATCCCGACGCGCGGCGCCCGGTCGCCCCACAGCGTCAGCTCCCGGACGTGGGGGAGCGCGGCCAGCCCCGACCGCAGCCGCTTCACCAGCGCCTCCTCGCGGGCGGCGAGGTCGTCCCAGAACGGCGGCAGCGCCTCGCACGCGGCGGCCAGCGCGACGGCGCCGAGGACGTTCGGGGAGCCCGCCTCGTGCCGCTGCTCGGCGGACGCCGCCCACCGGGTCGTCGCTCCGACCGAGGCGCTGGCGCCGCCGCCCTTGAGATAGGGCTCGGCGGCGCGCAGCCAGTCGGCGCGTCCGGCGAGCACGCCCGCGCCGAACGGCGCGTACAGCTTGTGCCCGGAGAACGCGACGTAGTCGAGGTCGAGCGCGGTCATGTCGAGGGGGCGGTGCGGGACGAGCTGCGCCGCGTCGACCGCGATGCGGGCGCCGTTGCGGTGCGCGACCTCCGCCAGCTCCTCGATCGGCCACAGCTCGCCGGTGACGTTGGACGCGGCGGTGACGACGAGCAGCCGCGGCCCGACCGGGCACGAGCGCAGCGCGCGGTCCGCGGCGGAGAGGGCCTCGGCCGGGGTGGCGGGCGCGGGCAGCCGCACGGCGCGCCTCCACGGCAGCAGCGACGCGTGGTGCTCGCTCTCGAAGACGACGACGCTCGTCCCGGCGGGGGCGGCGTGCGCGAGCAGGTTCATCGAGTCGGTGGTGTTGCGCGTGAACACCACCGCCGAGCGGCGCCACGCGCCGAGGAACGACCGGACGGTCTCCCGCGCCTCCTCGTAGGCGGACGTCGTGACCTGGGACGCGTACCCCGCGCCCCGGTGGACGCTGCTGTAGTACGGCAGCGCGCGGGTGACGGCCTCCTGGACCGCCTCCAGGCACGGCGCGCTGGCGGCGTAGTCGAAGTTGGCGTAGGGGACGCGGTGGCCGCCGCGCACCGGAACCGGGGCGTCCGCCCCGACGACGCGGGGAAGACGGCGAACCCGGACCCCCTCCGGGTGCGTCACAGCAGTCGTGATGGGGGAGCGGGCGAGCAGCGTGGGCATACCTGGACCTTCCGGGTCAGGGACCCCGGGACGTCCGTCGGGATCCGCGCTTGCCGGAACGCGGTCTCGCGTCCGGCCAGGTCTTCACCCGGGGCACCCCATCGCGGACGAAGGGTTGCCGGCCAGCAAGCCGGGGCTTGGCGCTGGCGCTCATGACCTCATGCGGAAGTATAAGCGGAGCCGATCGAAGATCAAGGGGAGGGTGCGATGCGGTACGGGGTGGTCGCGACGCTGGCCGGCGGAGCGCTGGTGCTCGGCGCCCTCAGCGGGTGCGGGGCGCTGGGCGGGAACTCCGGCCAGGTGTGCACCGACACGAAGAAGGCGTTCCAGCAGTACGTCGCCCAGGTGCGGAGCGTCCCGGCGGCGGAGCCCGCGCAGTGGCGCCCGGCGACCGAGCAGCTCGCCGGGCGTCTCGACGGGCTGGCGAAGCAGGCCGACGACGCCGACCTGAGCAAGGCCCTGAAGACGGAGGCCGGCAAGCTCCGCGCCGCCGCCCCCGGCGTCGGCTCCGGCGACGTCTCCCAGCTCGACACCGTGATCAGGGAGACGCCCGCGGCCATCGGCAAAGCCTGCGACTGAGCACCCCCGCGACCGAGCAACCGCGCGACCGAGCAAGGAGTGGCGCGGGGCGGTCAGCCGCCGGTGCCGAAGCGGCCTAGTGGGCCGCCTCCGGTCCCGCCGCCGCCGTCGCCGGTGCCTCCGCCTCCGGTTCCGCCGCCGTCACCGGTTCCGCCGCCTCCGGTTCCGCCGCCGTCGCCGGGCGGCTGCGGCGGGAGGATGGTCGGCAGGTCGGTGGGGGGCGTCGGGGTGTCGGGCCGGTCCGTGGAGGGCGGCGGCTCGACCGGCCCGCCCGTGTCCGGAGGCTGCGTCCCGCCCGGGGGGACGTCCTGCGTCGGCCCGCCGAAGCCGCTGCCCGGTGTCTCCGACGGCGACCCGAACGACTTGGCCTCGTAGTCCTTGATGTTCACCGCGTCCGACATGTACGAGCGCCAGATCTGCGCGGGCAGCTGCCCGCCGTACGCGCCGTAGCCGGGGATGTTCAGCGGCTTGCCGTCGCTGCGGAACATCGCGACCGTCGTCGCCATCTGCGGGATGAACCCGTTGAACCAGATCGCGCGGCCCTTGTCGGTGGTGCCGGTCTTGCCGGCGACGTCGCGGCCGTCGGGCAGTTGCGCGCCGGTGCCGGTGCCGCCCTGCACGACCTTCTGCATGGCGTACGTGGCGTCCCTGGCGACCTGCTGGCTGAACGCCCGCTCGCCCTTCTCGGTGAACTTGCGCTTGTGGTTCTCGTTGTCGGTGACGGACTTCACCACGAACGGCGTCCGGTGCACGCCCTCGGAGGCGAACGTCGAGTACACGCCCGCCTGCTGGACGGGGTGCAGCGACACGATGCCGAGCGGGAACGTGGCGGCGTCCCGCTGGTCCGGCTTCATCTGCGACGCGGGGATGCCCATCTTCTCGGCCATCGCGGCGATCTTCTTGTTGCCGATGTCCTGGCCGAGGTTGACGTAGGCCGTGTTGATCGAGTGCTCGGTGGCGGTGACGAGGTTCACCGTGCCGAAGTTCTCGTTGCTGTCGTTGCGGATGGGGGCGCCGCGGAAGTACTGCGGGGAGCTGCCGTCGTAGCTGGTGGACAGCGTCTTGCCGTCGTCCAGCGCGGCCGCCAGCGCGATCGGCTTGAACCCCGACCCGGCCTGTGCCCAGTCGCCGAAGGCGCTGCTCAGCGCCTCCTCCAGGTAGCCGCGGCCGCCGTAGAAGGCAAGCACCTGCCCGGTGGACGGGTCGACCGACACCGCCCCGGTACGGATCTTTTTGCTCATCCCGTTCGGGGCGTTGTTAGAGACGGCCTGCTTCATCGCGTCCATCAGCCGCTTGTCGAACGTCGTGGTGATCTTCAGGCCGCTGCGGTTGATCTCGTCCTCGCTGTAGCCGCGGCGCTCGGTGAGCTCCTTCTTGGCCACGTTCACCATGTAGCCGCGCTGGCCCTTGAGGACGTCGATGATCTTCTCCTTGCCGGGGGCGGGGAAGGTCAGCGAGGCCGCCTGGGACGACGTGAGCGCCCCGTCCCGGACCATGTTGCCCACGATCGCGCGCCAGCGCTGCTCGGCGTAGGCGCGGCGGGGGCCGGTCGGGTCGGCGAAGTTGCTCGGCTGCTGGATCGCGGCGGCGAGGTAGGCGCCCTCCGCGGGCGTCAGCTTCGAGACGTCCTTGTCGAAGTAGGCGTGCGCGGCGGCCTGCACGCCGTAGGCGTCGCGGCCGAAGTAGATGGTGTTGAGGTACTGCTCGAGGATCCAGTTCTTGTCCTTCTCCCGGCCCACCTTCAGGGAGACCATGATCTCCTTGAGCTTGCGGGTGACCGAGCGGTCCTTGCCGATGCCGCCGTAGTAGTTGCGGACCATCTGCTGCGTGATCGTCGAGCCGCCCTGGAGCTGCTTGCCGGTCGCGGTGGACCACAGCGCCCGCGTGGTCCCCTGGACCGACACCCCGGGGTCGCTGTAGAAGCTGCGGTTCTCCGCGGCGATCACCGCGTCCCGGGTGCTCTTGGGGATCTTGTCGAGCTTGACCGCGTCCCGGTTCACGCCGGTCTTCGCGATCTGCGTCTTGCCGTCGGAGTAGTAGAACGTCGGGCCCTGCGCGATCGCCTCCTCCTGTGGCGAAGGCACCGGCGTGAACAGGTAGGCCACGCCGAACGCGGCGATGCAGAACCCGAGGAAGGCGAGGATCAGGAACAGCGACCGGCGGAAGAACCGCGTCCGGCGGCTGCGCGGCTTGCCGGGCCCCTTGCCCCCGCCCCCGCCGCCGCCGGGCCCGGGGGCGGTGCCGGACGGTGGTTCTCCGGCATGGGAGTCGCGCTGGGTCGAGTCGCGCTTGGAGGCGGCGGGCATGGTCTTGGTATCTCCGGTGGTCGCCCCGTAAACACCATCCGGCGCGGCCACACCTCCGGACGCCGCGACACCGTCGGACACGGCGGCCTCTTCGGACGCCCCAACCCCTTCGGCGACGGAACCTTCGGCCGCGGCGACGCCCTGGGAGGCGGCGGCACCTTCGGCCGCCGCGAGATCATCGGCCGCCGCGAGATCATCGGACGCGGCGGCGCTCTCCGAGGCGGTGGCGCGCTCGGGGGCTGCGGCGTCTTCGGGGGCGGAGACATCCTCAGAGGGGGCGGCGTCTTCGGACGCGGGGGCTTCTTCGGCGGGTGCGCCGGTGGTGTTGTCCACGGCGGTCGATTCGGCTGAGTCGCCCAGGTCCGCGGCCTCTCCGTGACCCTTGTCGTCGTTCCGAGATATGTCGTCCTCGTCGGTGAATTCGGCGTCCGGGGCGGATTCTCCGATGGCGGGTTCGGAGCCGTTCACATCCGCGGTCAGCGTGGCGGTCGCGCGTCCGTCCGTGCCGGTCGGCGCTCCGGCCTCGGTGTCGTGCCGGTCCGCCTGGCCCGTCCCGGAGCGTTCTCGGCTCTCCGGGATCTTCTCGCTGTCGCTCACAACCCCCCCGTGATTAATGCGTTACAGACGATACCTGAGGGAATCCGTGCGGCGGCCGCCCAATGCGCATCCGCGGTCTCCCATAGGAGGACGGGCAATCCGTCTCCCCGGTTGTCGTGACGGATGCCGCAACTGGCGGCCTTTCGAAAAAAGGCGAGCGGCGGGGACCCATGGGGTGCCCCGCCGCTCCCGCGCACGGCCGCGCCTCGGTCAGCTCACTTGTAGACCTTCGCGAGGACGTCCACCACGAACACCAGGGTGTCGTCGCCCTTGATCTTGGGCGGGCTGCCCTTCTTGCCGTAGCCCTCGTCCGGCGGCAGGACGAGCAGCACGCGGCTGCCGACCTTCGCGCCGGTGAGCCCCTTGTCGAAGCCGGGGATGGTCTGCCCCAGGCCGATCGGGAACGTCGCGGGCTGCTTGTTGTCCCAGCTGGAGTCGAACTTGTCGCCGGACTTCCAGATCTTGCCGGTGTAGTTGACGACCGCCTCGTCGCCCTTGGCCAGCGCGGGCCCGTTGCCCGCGACGAGGGTCTTCGCCACGAGCTTCTTCGGTGCGTCCTCGCCCGGGATCGTCACCTTGGGCTCCTTGCCGGCGCCCTTGTCCTCGACCTTGGGCAGCGACTTGTCGTCCAGCTTCTGCACGGTGCCCTGCGGCTGCTGGCTCTTCGGGACGACCGCCTGGACGTCCATGACGAACAGGATCGCGTCCTTGGCGGAGATCTGCTGCGGGCTCAGCTGGGTGAGCTCCTTGGACGGCGGGAGCTGCATCACGACCCGGCTGCCGGCGGACTTGCCGACGAGGCTCTTGTCGATGTCCTTGAGCCCGCTCTTGCCGACGACGAGCTTCATGGGGCCGCCGCCGCCCTGCTGCTGGTTCTCCTCGTAGGAGGAGCGGACCTTCTCGCTGGAGCTCTTGACCCGCGAGTTCTCCTCGTCCTTGGCCTTCGACCACTTGTAGGTGGCGAACTGGACGAAGACGGTGTCGCCGTCGGCGGCGACGGGGCCGCCGCCCTTGATCGGCGTGCTCACCTTGAGCGTCCTGGTCGGCTCCAGCTTCTTCGGGATCTCGACCTTGGGCTCCTCGGCGAACTTGCCGGTCACCTCGACCTTCGGCCCGGGGCGGCTGACCCACCAGTACACCCCGCCGGAGATCGCGAGCGCGGCGACCACGATCCCGGCGACCATCATCAGCCGGCGCTTCTTGGCCTCCTTGGCGGTCAGCGCGGACGGCCGGTTCAGCCCGCTGCCGCGGCCGGCGCTGATCCCGTGCGGAGTGAACTCGGGGCTGCGGATGCTCTGGGCGTTCGGGATCTTCGCCTTCGCCTTGACCGCCGGCTTGCCCCGGGGCTTGTCATCCTCGGACATGTTTCCTCACTTGCTCCGGGTTCGACGACACCACGAACGTGACCACCCTTCCAGGGCCGGGCTAAGCACAGCGTGAAATCCGGGAGAAGGAGGCCGACCCGCAATCTACCGGCCACACGCAAGGAGCGGTGTCATCTGGCAGGGGACAGGGGAAGCCGCCAGGATATCCCCGCCGACGGCATGACACACGCTTTCACGCTCCCGGGGATGGCAGGCTGGGGGGATGCGCCTCGCGACGTGGAATGTCAACTCCGTCAAGGCACGCCTTCCGCGCCTTCTCGGCTGGCTGGACGAGACGAAGCCGGACGTGGTCTGCCTCCAGGAGACCAAGTGCCGCGCCGATCTCTTCCCCGCCGCGGAGGTAGAGGAACTGGGGTACGCCACCGCCGCGCACGGCGACGGGCGGTGGAACGGCGTGGCCGTCCTTTCACGGGTCGGCATCGAGGACGTCTCCCTCGGCTTTCCGGGCGAGCCGTCCTACGCGGGCGAGGCCGGGGCCGAAGACGAGGCCGGCCAGATGGAGCTGAGCGAGCCCGTCCTGCTGGCACCCGAGGCCCGCGCGATCGGCGCCACGTGCGGCGGCGTCCGGGTCTGGTCGCTGTACGCGCCGAACGGTCGCACCCCCGAATCCGCCCATTACGCCTACAAGCTGGCGTGGTTCGCGGCCCTGCGCGACGCGCTCGGGGCCGAGCTGGCCGAGGGGGCGCCGCTGGTCGCCTGCGGCGACTACAACGTCGCCCCCACCGACGAGGACGTCTGGGACCCCGCCGTCTTCGCCGGTTCCACGCACGTCACGCCCGCCGAGCGGCAGGCGCTCGCCGACCTGCGGGCCCTCGGCCTCCGCGATGTCGTCCCGACGCCTATGAAGGGCCCCCACCCCTACACCTACTGGGATTACCGGGCCGGAGCGTTCCACAAGAACATGGGCATGCGGATCGACCTGTTCTACGCGAGCGAGGACGTCGCGGCGCGGGTGGGTTCCGCGTATGTCGACCGGGAGGCCCGCAAGGGCAAGGGCCCGTCCGATCACGCCCCGGTCGTCGTCGACCTCGACTGATCGTCGCGGCGGGCGAGGAAGCGGCGCTTGCCGCCGTCGTCGGACTGGTCGAGGACGGTGAAGGCGTCCGGCAGCAGCGAGGCGGGCTCGCCCGGCTTGAGGCACCATTCGGCGGGCAGGCGCGGGCGGTCGCGCCGGGCCGCCTCGGTGAACGCCTCCCAGGCCAGCAGGCCGCCGGGCAGGACGGCCCCGGCCGCGCGCTCGAACACGGCGCGGTCCCAGAAGCCGGTGCACAGGACGAGCGCGTACCGGTCCGTGCCAGGCCGCCATTCGCCCAGGTCGGCCTGGACGAGGGTGATCAGCGGTCCGAGCCCGCGCCGCCGCGCCTCGGCGCCGAGGCGCCCGAGGGCGACCTCGGAGATGTCGACGGCGGTCACGGCGCGTCCCGTCCAGGCGGCCAGCAGGGCGCTGCCGGACGGTCCGGACGCGAGGTCGAGCACCCCGCCGTCGGGCATCCCGAGCGACAGCGCGCGTTCCGCGAGCGGGTGGGCGCGCGACGGCCCGGAAGCCTCCGCGTACTTCTCGTTCCACCGGAGCCTGTCCGGATGCTCCGCTAACCCCGCCGGCACGTCCTCCATGAGGACGACTCTAACGGCGCTCCGCGATCAGGAGCATGAACATGGCCGTGGGGAAGCCCTTGCGCCACCAGGGGTCGTCCCGCATCTGCTCTTCCGTCGGATGCGGTTCGCGCAGGTCCGCGATGACGAAACCGGCGTCTCGGAGCGTTCCAGCGTAGTACTCCAGCGGCCGGAGCCAGCTTGTGATCATCGAAGGGGATTCCAGGCCGTCCACCATGAACCGCTGGTCGATCCCGCGCGAGGCGAAGTACTGCGAGGCCGGGACGCTGCTCGCCGCGCCCTGCTCGGCGTTCTCCACGTAGAAGCAGGGGTGCAGGGTCAGCAGGACCAGCCGCCCGCCGCTCTTCAGGACGCGCGAGAACTCGCCGATGGCGCGGGTCGGGTCCTGGAGGTGGCTGAACAGGTGGTTGCACAGGACGAGGTCGAACTGGTCGTCCTCCAGCGGAAGGTCCTCGACGCTGGCGCGGGTGAACGTGGCCTTGCCCTCCGGCGACGGGTGCGAGGAGGCCGCGTCGATCAGGCCCTGCGCCGCGTCCACCCCCGTGACGTCGGCGCCCATGGAGGCGAGCTTGCGGGACAGGTAGCCCTCGCCGCATCCCGCGTCCAGGACGCGCCGGCCCGCGCAGTCGCCGACGGCGTCCAGGACGGCGGCGTCGGTCAGCTCGGTCCGGTACCGGTCGCGGCGCTCCCTGATGACCTTGACCCAGTACTCCGCGTTCGCCTCCCAACGCGCGCGCGTCAGATTCGCGATGGCTTGCGCCGTGTCCTCCACCGGCTCCCCATTCTCCAAGGCCTGGTTCAGGCGAGGCCCTTGAGCCGCCGCACCAGCTTTTCGCAGGTCTGTCTGATCCTTCTGTCCCGGCAGTCGGCCCCGCGCAGCTCCAGTGCCTGGATCAGCTCGGGGAGCTTCCCGCCGAAAGCCGGGTCGCGCTTCACCGCCAGCGGGATGTACGTCGACGCCAGGTAGTAGACGTAGGCGTCGTTGTAGACGGCGATCTCGCGGAGCACCTCGACGGCCGTGTTGCGCAGCGACAGGGAGCTCGGAAGGGTGAAGTCGCTGCTGATCCGGCCGTCCCTGGTGTAGGTCGGGAACGACCATTCCTCCAGCGCCGCGTAGACCGGCGTCGCGTCGAGCTCCTTGCGGTACCGCTCGGCCAGCTCGAAGTCGTTGGAGCTGATCAGGGAGCCCATCACGACGCCGCGCATCATGAACGCGGCCTGCCGTCCGGGCACCTCGAACCCGAGGTCGGCCTCCAGCTCCCCGGTCACCTTGCTGACCTGGTGCGTGAGGATGTTGAGCGCGAGGATCGAATGGAACGAGTAGGTCTTGCGGTTAAGCCGGGGGGCCAGGTCGATGGACGAGTCGTACAGCTTCCGCGGGTCGTCCAGAAGGCCCTCGCCGGCCGTGGTGGAGTAGAGCGCCTCCAGCGCGGTGTCCTGCTCGCGCCCCCAGAAGCGGGCGATGAACGACGACGTCTTCTGCGTCGCCTGGCCGCGCATGATGTGCAGCCCGGCCTCCAGCGCGTTCAGCAGGTGCGGCTGCGCGACGGGCGATCTCTCCAGGGCGTCCAGGTTGACGTTGAGGCCCTCGCCGTGCAGGTCGGCGACGAGCCCGTCGCGCCTTTTGCGGAGGGCGTGCGCCATGGAGTACTCGGCGATTCCCGGAACGGACGACATGAGGCTCTGCAGCGACCGGCCGCTGATCCGGTCGAGCCATTCGACGTTGTCCCACAACCGGAAGATCGTGCTTTCGTCGAGTCCGGAGAAGGCCGCAACGTCGGACATGTTGAGCCCCATGTCCTTGGTGATGTCGGAGAGAGACTTCGGCTCGCCGTCCGCTGTCATCACTCGCCCTAGATGTGGCAGTTGCTGGCGCTTCGATCGTAGCGAAGCGCCGCGCGGCCGGGGCGGGCGATCGGCAGATATGTCCGTCCTGTAACCGGTCCAGGCGAGGGCCTCGTCCCGCGCCCGGACAGCGTTTCCCGTGAGAACCGCGGAGGGCATCCGGACCGTCACCCCGGGACGCGCCCGACGCAGCCGACGAGCGGCAGCGGGCGCGGATCGCGCAGCGAGGTGGGCGCCGTGAGCCGGGCCGGATACGGGGCGAGCATCCGCAGGCTCCCGCAGATGCGGGCGATCTCGTCCTCGCTCCTCGGCCGGAACGGCGTGTCGACGCCCTCGCACGGCCCGGAGACCGCGTCCAGCTCGGGCGACCGCACCGCATGGCTGATCACCACGTGGCTGCCCGGGGGGAGGCCCGCCGCCAGCGCGGCGACGATGCCGGCCGGGTCGTCCTCGTCGGCGACGAAGTCCAGGACGCCGAGCAGGAAGACCGCGACGGGCTCGGAGAGGTCGATCAGACGCCGCAGCCCGGGGTCGGCGAGCAGCGCGGCGGGGGCGCGGACGTCCCCGGCGAAGGCGCCGGTGCCGTCGTCCACGGCGAGCAGGGCCCGCGCGTGCGCGAGGACCATCGCGTCGTTGTCGACGTAGGCGACCCGGCAGGCCGGGTCGGCCCGCCGGACGAGGTCGCCGAGGTTCTCGGCGGCGGGCAGCCCGCAGCCGACGTCGACGAACTGCCGGAGCCCGGCCTCCCCGGCGAGGAGCGCGGCGGCGTGGTCCAGGAAGCCCCTGTTCGCCTGGACGAGCCGCAGCACCACCGGGCAGCTGCGCAGGGCACGCTCGGCGGACGCGCGGTCCGCGGCGTAGTTGTCCTTGCCGCCGAGGAGGTAGTTGCACATCCGGGCGACGCTGGCGGACGACGTGCTGAGCCGGATCCCGCCCCCGGGAGGGGAGGGTTCGGTCCAGCCGGCCGGTCGCAGCGCCGCCCCCGGGGTCACGGCAGCCGCCATCCGTCCCGGACGCCGATGCCGAACCAGAACACGGAGGTCCCGTTCCGGCCTCGGCAGGTGCCGTAGTCGGTGGCGAGCGCCTTCATCAGGGTCATCCCGCGCCCGCCCGTGGGCAGCGCCTCGTCCACCGGCCGCGGCTGCCCCGGGGAGGCGGCGCCGCCGTCGGTGACCTCGACCCGGACGTACCGGTCGACGTGCAGGACCGACACGGTGATCGTCCCGTCCCGGCGCGGCCGCGCGTGCAGCACCGAGTTGGTCATGGCCTCACTGGTCAGCAGTTCCAGGTCGCCCAGTTCGGACCGGTCGGCGCCGAAGTGCTGGCCGACGAGCTCGCGGACGTAGGAGCGGCCGAGCCGCACGGCGGGCGGCGTCGCGGCGAGGTCGATCTCGCCGATGAGGCGCCCGGACGACTTGCCGTTGTTGGTGTTCCAGACGGACGGGATCCCGACCTCCAGCGAGGGAGCGGGAGCGGGCACCAGGAGGGGCCCTGACCATGTGTCTGATGCGTTCATGGCGGCGTTGGTTTCACGTCTCCGTGTCGGGCTGTAAGCGAACATGTGCTCTTCGGCCAAGTCGATGTCGGACGTGGAAGTGAAACAACACACACTCTTACGCAGCCCCGAGGGGCAGTCACCAACGCTTGCGCGCGTGCAAGGGCCTTGCCGCACCCTGGGACGCGTCACGCCGCGTCCATGATCCGCCACGGGCGGCTTCTTACCCGCCAAGTCAGGGAGCCCGCGGCGGTCGGAAAACCCGCCCGGCACCGGCCGCCGGGCCTGCGGCCCCAGACGGAGATCAGCGGAGCCAGGGTGAGGTCGAGGCGGCCCGCGCGTTCAGGGGATCAGTTCTGGCAGCAGGGTGTCGCGGAGGTCCGCGAGGGCCGCGCTCTCCGACGCGGCGGCCTTCGCCCGGCCGGCCAGCGCCCCGGCGAGGCGGCCGAACGCGCGGGCGGGACCGTCGCCGGGCCAGGGGACGGGGAAGGCGGCGATGTCCTGCCACCTGGCGCGGGGCATCCGCGTGCCGTCGCCGACGGCGCAGGCGTGCGCCACGACCTCGTCGCTGGCCAGGGCGGCGAGGAGCCAGCCCCGGCGGGCGTCGTCCTTCGGCCGGACCACGAGGATGTCGGTCGACGCGACGCCGTCCACGAAGGCGAGCCCCACCTTGTGGAAGACGGGCCGGAGCTTGCCGAACAGGACGTCGCCGGCCTCAAAGCGCCGTTTCGCGCTGGTGACGCCGGACGCGTCGGTCCAGGTCGAGAGCCACATGTGCCGCTTCGGCATGTGCTCCAGCGCGATGTAGTTCTCGTCCCGCCCGATCCGGTGCGGCGGCGCGTGGCGGCGCACCAGTTCCCCGAGTTCGCCGATCGGCACGGCGGATTCGGCCGCGGCCGCCGCCTCGTCGTAGCGGGCGCGGACCAGCGCGTCCCCGCAGGCCGCGATGCGCCCGTTCACCGCGATCTTGTCGTCGAGGGCGCCGAGGACGGACGCCGCCGCGTCCTGCTCCGCCCGGCTCGGTCGCCGGACGGTGAGGCCGTTCAGGATCGCGTGGGTGAGGAGCGGCTGCCCCGAGCCGATGCGGTACCGGTTCAGGCCGAGCCGCTTGAGCAGGTAGTAGACGTAGCGGGGGTTCACCCCGTCCTTCGCCGTGGCGATGATGGCGTTGTCGGTGACCCAGCACCGGTCGGGGCTGTAATGGACGGCCCCGCAGTAGGTCCCGACGCGCCCGACGACGGTGGAGCCGGGCCCGGCGTTGAACCGGCCGGACGTGCCGATGACGCCGTTGGCGCCGAACGTCCGGTAGCGGGTGCCCGCGGCGGGGTGCGAGCGGCCGTTGGAGAAGGTGACGAGTTCCCCCAGCGCCACGTCAGCCATCGGCCCGCCGGTCGCGGAGGCGCCCCAGCTCGTCCCGGACGACCCGGTCGAGGCGCGCCGACTCCTCGAAGTGCGTGAAGAGCTCCTTGGTGAGCCGCTCCACCCGGTCGGCCGCGGGCTCGTCGCCGCGGTCCGCCTCGGCGGCGCCGACGTAGCGCCCCGGCGTGAGGACGTGGTCGTGGGCCCGGATCTCGTCCAGCGCCGCCGCGTGGCAGAAGCCGGGGACGTCCGCGTGGTCATGGCCTCGCCAGGCCCGGTACGCGCCGGCGATCCGGGCGATGTCGGCGTCGGTGAGGATCCGCTCCGTGCGGTCGACGAGCGTCCCCATGTCCCGGGCGTCGACGAACAGCACCTCGCCCGGAGCGCTCTTGCTCTTGTCGAGGAACCAGAGGCAGGCGGGGATCTGGGTGCTGCGGAACAGCCGGTCCGGCAGCGCGACGACGCACGAGACGAGATCGGCCTCCACCAGCGCCGCGCGGATCTCGCCCTCGCCCGAGTGCCGGGACGACATCGAGCCGTTCGCCATCACGACGCCCGCGCGGCCCCGCGGCCCGAGCTTGGCCACGATGTGCTGGATCCAGGCGAAGTTGGCGTTCCCCGCGGGCGGGACGCCGTACCGCCAGCGCGCGTCGCCGGGGTCGCGGTACCAGTCCGACATGTTGAACGGCGGGTTGGCGAGGACGTGGTCGGCGGCGAGCCCGGGATGGGCGTCCTCGTAGAACGTGTCGGCGCACCGGACGTCGCCCGCGATCTCGTGGATCGCCAGGTTCATCCTGGCCAGCCGCCACGTCCGCTCGTTCGCCTCCTGCCCGTGGACCGCGATGTCGCCCAGCCGGCCCCGGTGGCTCAGGACGAACCGCTCCGCCTGCACGAACATGCCGCCGGAACCGCAGCACGGGTCGTACACCCGTCCCCGGAACGGCTCCAGGACCTCCACCAGCAGCCTGACCACGCCGGCCGGCGTGTAGAACTCGCCGCCGCGCTTGCCCTCGGCCCGCGCGAACCGCTCAAGGAAGTACTCGTAGACCTCGCCGAGCACGTCCCGGGCGGGCCGCCCCCCGAACCGCACCTGGCCGATGAGCTCGACCAGCTCGCCGAGGCGCCGCTGGTCGACCCGGGCGAAGATCTGCGGGAGCACGCCGTCCAGCGACGGGTTGGCCCGCATGACGGCGCTCATCGCCGCGTCGATCCGCTCCCCGAGCCTCTCGGACGCGGGGGAGAGGTCCGCCCAGCGCGCCCCGGCCGGTACCCGGAAGGCCCCGTCTCCGGACGAGTCGGACACGTACTTGAGGAAGACGAGCCCGAGGATGAAGTCCTTGTACTGCGCCGCGTCGACGGATCCGCGCAGCTTGCCGGCGGCCTTCCACAGGACGTCGTCCATCCGCGTGACTTTAGCGCCAGGTCCGGCACGCCGTCGGGACGCCGTTGGTGGACGGGGCGCCGGCGCGGTGCGAGGCTGCGGAACGTGATGGTCGTGGGCGCCCTGGCGTTGGCGGCGCTGGCCGGATGGCTGTACCTGGCGTTCGCGCACGGCGGCTTCTGGCGGACGGGACCGGGCCTGCCCGAGGCGCCGGAGCCGGACGCGTGGCCCGAGGTCGTGGCCGTGGTCCCGGCACGCGACGAGGCCGCCGTCCTCCCGGAGACCCTGCCGACGCTGCTCGCGCAGCGGTATCCGGGCGCCTTCCGCGTGGTCCTGGTCGACGACGGGAGCGGCGACGGCACCGCCGAGACCGCCGCCTCCCTGGCGGGCGGCGACCCGGCCCTGACGATCGTGCCCGCGAGGGAGCGCCCGCAGGGATGGGCGGGCAAGGTCTGGGCGATGGCGGAGGGCGTCCGGGCGGCGGGCGAACCCGACTTCCTCCTCTTCACGGACGCCGACATCGCCCACGCCCCCGGCACCGTGGAGAGGCTCGTCCGCGCCGCCGAGGCCGGACGCCGTGACCTGCTCTCGCAGATGGCCACGCTCAGCACCCGCACGGGCTGGGAACGGGTCGTCGTCCCCGCCTTCGTGTACTTCTTCGCCCAGCTCTACCCGTTCCGCCGCGTCGGCCGCGACGGGGCGCGCACGGCCGCCGCCGCGGGCGGCTGCATGCTCGTGCGCCGCGCCGTCCTGGAGCGGGCGGGCGGCCTGGCCCGGATCCACGACGCGCTGATCGACGACGTGGCGCTGGGACGGCTGGTCAAGCGCGCGGGCGGGCGCTGCCGCCTCGACCTCAGCCGCGCCGTCGCCAGCCGCCGCCCCTACCCCCGCCTCGCCGACCTCTGGGCGATGATCGCCCGCAGCGCCTACCACCAGCTGCGCTACTCGCCCGTCCTGCTCGCCGGGACCGTCGCCGGCCTGCTGCTCCTCTACGCCGTCCCGCCCGCCGCGACGGTCGCGGGACTGGCCGCCGGACCGTCCGGCCCCGGCGGGCTCGCCCTCGCGGCGGGAGCCCTCGCCTGGGCCCTCATGGCGGCCACCTACGTTCCGATGCTGCGCTTCTACGGCCTGTCGCCCGCGCGTGCTCCGGCCCTGCCGCTCGTAGCGCTGCTGTACGCGGCGATGACGCTCGACTCCGCGCGCCGGCACCGCACCGGGCAGGGCGGCGCATGGAAGGGCCGCACTTTGTCGGCCACGCACAAAACCGGCGCCGAGGATGCTCCCCCGGCGACATTGGAGTAAGTGTCTAATTACGTTACGGTCAGGTGGCCGTCACGCCGACGGCAGGGGCGAAGTCTCGCCGCCATGTCGAAGGGGTACCCGCCATGTCCATCACCGTCCGCCGGGTCGTGCGCGCCGCCGTGGCGTCGTGCGTCGGCCTCGCCATGACGGCGGCCGCCCTGCAGGGCACCGCCGCCGCGGCGCCGCAGGCTCCCACGCCTCCGGCCGAGGACCCGTTCTACCAGCCGCCTTCCCCGCTCCCGGCGGGCGCGCCCGGTGACGTCATCCGGTCGCGTCCCGCGGTGTTCACCGTCGACCCGATCAGCCACTCGCCGTACGGGGGCGTCAAGTCCTGGCAGGTGCTGTACCGGTCGCAGACGGGGGAGGGGCAGGCCAACGCCGTGTCGGGCATGGTCCTCGTCCCCACCAAGGAGTGGACGGGCCAGGGCGAGCGGCCGCTCGTCGCGTACGGCGTCGGGACGCGCGGGCTCGGCGACGCCTGCGCCCCGTCCTACACCCTCACCCAGGGCATGGACTACGAGGAGCTGTTCATCGCCGACGCGCTCAGCCGCGGCTGGGCCGTCGCCGTCACCGACATGGAGGGCCTCGGCACGCCCGGCCAGCACACATACGAGGTCGGCACCTCCCAGGGGCGGGCCCTGCTGGACGTCGCCCGCGCCGCGCGGCGCCTCCCGGACGCGGGCCTCGGCGGCTCGCCGGTCGGCATCTGGGGCTACTCGCAGGGCGGCACCACCGCGGGCTGGGCGGCGGAACTGGCGAAGACCTACGCCCCCGACCTGACGATCAAGGGCGTGTTCGCGGGCGGCGTCCCGGCGGACCTGCAGGCCGTCGCCAAGGGCCTGGACGGCTCCCCGTTCATCGCGCTCATGTTCATGGCCGCCGTCGGCTACGACGCCGCCTACCCCGAGCTCGACCTGGAGAAGTACCTCAACGACGAGGGCCGCGCGCTGATGGCCAAGGCCAAGGACATCTGCCTGGTCAGCTTCGACGGGCCCCTCACGGTCGTCCAGACCGCGTTCAAGCACATCAGCGACTTCACGACCAGCGACCCGCTGGCCACGCCCGAGTGGCAGCGGCGCCTGGACGCCAACAGGCTCGGCTCCACCGCCCCGAGCGCCCCGGTGCTCCAGACCCAGGCCGTCTACGACGAGATCATCCCGGCCGGGCAGGCCGACACCCTCCACAAGGCGTGGTGCGCGAAGGGCGCCAACGTCACCTGGAAGACCTATACCTTCGCCGAGCACGCCACCGGCATGCTCTGGAGCGAGCCCGACGCGATGACGTTCCTCTCCGACCGGTTCGCCGGCAAGCCGGTCACCGGCAACTGCGCCGCCTGACCGCGCGCCCGGAGGGCCTTCCTGTAAGGCGATCCCGTAGGGCCATCCCGCTCCGCAGGGGGCAGGATGGCCCTATGGATTTGGTGGAGTTCCTCCGCGCCCGGCTGGACCGGGACGAGCAGATCGCCCGCGCCTGCTCCGGTTCCCCCTGGAAGGCGTCCCCCTCCGGGACGGTCAGCACCGACACGGACGATCCCGCCTACGTCGCGACGGCGGAGAACGACGCGTACGCCGAGCACATCGCCCGCCACGCCCCGTCCCGCGCGCTCGCCGAGGCGGCCGCCAAGCGCCAGATCGTCGACGAGTACGAGAAGCAGGCCTGGATCCTCGGCCAGGGTCACCGCACCCCCGAGCTGGACGCGGCCCAGTCCGTCCGGGAGAACGTCCTGCGCCTCCTCGCGCTGGCCTATGCCCACCACCCCGCCTACCAGGAGGAATGGCGGCCCTGATCAGGCGGCGATGATCAGCGCGGGGTGGCCGGGGTCGTCCATCTTCAGGGCGACGTCGGCGGCGCGCACGGGCTGGACCTCGGTGTCATAGCGGGCGTAGGCGGGAAGCGTCCACGCCTCGTCGCCGGGGGTGCGGCGGGCCAGCGCGCCGCGCGACAGCGTCAGGTGGACGGTCAGCTCGAACGGCAGCCCCCGGCCGAGCAGCAGCGAACCGTCCAGCAGCAGGACGCCGCCAGGCCGGACGCGCACATAGTCCGCCCTCGTCGCCCGGTCGAGCGCCGCGTCCCACAGGCTCGGCAGGACCCTCCCCGTGCCGGACGGCTCCAGGGGCCCCAGCACCTCCCGGACGAGCCCGCCCACGTCGAGCCACTCGTCGTAGAAGACGTCCGGGTCGTCCCGCCCGTGCTCGTAGCGCAGCGACGCCGGGCGCAGGAAGTCGCGCGCCGACACCCGCACGACGTCCCGCCCCAGAGCGCGCAGCGGCGAGACGAGCGCGTCGGCCAGGTCCGAGGGCGCGGCGGGCGGCGCGCCGTCGATCGCCACCCGCGACCAGGAACCGGCCCTCGAAGCGGCGATCCGGTCGGCCAGCTCCTCGACCACCAGAGACGGCGAGATCGGTCGTGCGCGCATCACCTCATCCTGCCCGCAACCCGGGCCGCGCCTGACACACCGGCCCCTCGGAATGTAACCTCGGTACCGGGCCGAGAGGCGCTGCAACGGGCGAGAGCCCGCCACGCTCGGCCCGAGACACACCTGATTCCGCAAGGGCGCCTCCCAGATTCCATGGGAGGTGCTCGAAAAGATATGACTCGAACTCCATTGCGCGAACTCCTTGAGCAGCGGATCGCGGTGCTGGACGGCGCCTGGGGCACGATGCTCCAGGGCGCGGGACTGACCCCCGACGACTACCGCGGCGACCGCATCGGCGACGACCACCCGAAGGACGTCACCGGCGACCCCGACCTGCTGAACCTGACCCGGCCCGACGTGATCCTGGACGTCCACCGGCAGTACCTGCGGGCGGGCGCCGACATCACGACCACCAACACCTTCACCGCGACCAGCATCGGGCAGGCCGACTACGGCCTCGAAGGCCTGGTCCGGGAGATGAACGTGCAGGGCGCGCGGCTGGCCCGGCAGGCCGCCGACGAGTTCGGCGGGCGGTACGTCGCCGGCTCGATCGGCCCGCTGAACGTCACGCTCTCGCTGTCCCCGCGGGTCGAGGACCCGGCCTACCGCGCCGTCACGTTCGACCAGGTCAAGGCCGCCTACGCCGAGCAGATCGAAGGGCTCGCCGAGGGCGGCGTCGACCTGCTGCTGATCGAGACGATCTTCGACACGCTGAACGCGAAGGCCGCGATCGCCGCCGCCCGCGAGGTCGCCCCGCACCTGCCGCTGTGGATCTCGGTGACCATCGTCGACCTGTCGGGCCGGACGCTGTCCGGGCAGACGGTGGAGGCGTTCTGGCGCTCGATCGAGCACGCCGAGCCGCTGGTCGTGGGCGTGAACTGCTCCCTCGGCGCCGACGAGATGCGCCCGCACGTGGAGGAGCTGGCGCGCCTCGCCGGCACCTACACCGCCAGCCACCCGAACGCGGGCCTGCCGAACGCCTTCGGCGGCTACGACGAGACGCCGGAGGAGACCGCCGCCAAGGTCGGCGAGTTCGCCGCGTCCGGCATGGTCAACATCGTCGGCGGCTGCTGCGGGACGGGCCCCGACCACATCGCCAAGATCGCCGAGGCGGTGCGGGGGATGGGGCCGCGCGAGGTCGCCGGGCCCGGCGCGGCGAGCCGGTTCAGCGGCCTGGAGCCGTTCGAGATCGGCGCCGACACCGGCTTCGTCATGATCGGTGAGCGCACCAACGTCACCGGCTCCAAGAAGTTCCGCAAGCTCATCGAGGCGGGCGACCACCAGGCCGCCGTGGACGTGGCGCTCGAGCAGGTGCGCGGCGGCGCGAACCTGCTCGACGTCAACATGGACGCCGACCTGCTCGACAGCGAGCGGGAGATGACGACGTTCCTCAACCTCATCGCCACCGAGCCCGAGGTCGCCCGTATCCCGATCATGGTCGACAGCTCGCGCTGGAGCGTGCTGGAGGCGGGGCTGAAGACCGTCCAGGGCAAGGGCGTCGTCAACTCCATCAGCCTCAAGGAGGGCAAGGGCCCGTTCCTGGAGCAGGCCCGCCGCATCCGCGACTTCGGCGCCGGCGTCGTGGTCATGGCCTTCGACGAGCGTGGCCAGGCCGACACCACCGAGCGCAAGGTGGAGATCTGCGGCCGCGCCTACGACCTGCTCACGCGGGAGGTCGGGTTCCCGGCCGAGGACATCATCTTCGACCCGAACGTCCTCGCCGTCGCGACCGGCATCGAGGAGCACAACGGCTACGCCAAGGCGTTCATCGACGCGCTTCCCCTCATCAAGGAGCGCTGCCCGGGCGCCCGCACCAGCGGCGGCATCTCCAACCTGTCGTTCTCCTTCCGGGGCAACGACGTCGTCCGCGAGGCCATGCACTCGGCGTTCCTGTTCCACGCCGTGCGGGCGGGCCTCGACATGGGCATCGTCAACGCCGGGCAGCTCGCCGTCTACGAGGACATCCCCGCCGACCTGCTCGAAATGGTGGAGGACGTGCTGTTCGACCGGCGTCCCGACGCCACCGACCGGCTCGTGTCGTTCGCCGAGAACGTCAAGGGCGAGAGCACCAAGCGCGAGGTCGACCTGTCCTGGCGGAACGCGCCGGTCGCCGAGCGCCTCTCCCACGCCCTCGTGCACGGCATCATCGACTACATCGAGGACGACACCGAGGAGGCCCGGCAGCAGGCCGAACGCCCCCTCGACGTCATCGAGGGCCCGCTGATGGACGGCATGAAGGTCGTCGGCGACCTGTTCGGGTCCGGCAAGATGTTCCTCCCCCAGGTGGTCAAGAGCGCCCGCGTGATGAAGCGGTCGGTCGCCTACCTGGAGCCCTTCATGGAGAAGGAGAAGCAGGAGGCGCTCGCCGCCGGCCGCGTGCACAGCGACCGCGGCCAGGGCAAGATCGTCCTCGCGACGGTCAAGGGCGACGTGCACGACATCGGCAAGAACATCGTCGGCGTCGTCCTCGGCTGCAACAACTACGACGTCATCGACCTCGGCGTCATGGTCCCCGCGGCCAAGATCCTGGAGACCGCGATCCAGGAGAACGCCGACGCGATCGGGCTGTCCGGGCTCATCACCCCGTCGCTGGACGAGATGGTCTCGGTCGCGGCGGAGATGCAGCGCCGCGACATGAGGCTGCCGCTGCTGATCGGCGGTGCGACCACGTCCCGGCAGCACACCGCGGTGAAGATCGCCCCCGCCTACGACGCGACGACCGTCCACGTCCTGGACGCCTCCCGCGTCGTCGGCGTCGTCTCCGACCTGCTCGACGACGGGCGCGCCGCGACGCTGGACGCCGCCAACCGCGAGGAGCAGGCCCGGCTCCGCGAGCAGCACGAGAACAAGCAGCGCCGCCCGCTGCTCACCATCGAGCAGGCCCGCGAGAACCGGGAGCGGGTCGACTTCGGCGACCTGCCGACGCCCGACTTCACCGGGGTGCGGATCGTCCGGCCGGAGATCGCCGCGATCCGCGAGATGATCGACTGGCAGTTCTTCTTCCTGGCCTGGGAGCTGAAGGGCAAGTACCCGGCGATCCTCGACCAGCCCGTCGCGCGCGAGCTGTTCGACGAGGGCAACGAGCTGCTCGACCAGATCATCGCCGACGGCGCGTTCGAGGCGCACGGCGCCTACGGCTTCTGGCCCGCGCACTCCGAGGGCGACGACATCATCCTGCCCGGCGTGGCGCGCTTCCCGATGCTGCGCCAGCAGACGTCGAAGCCGGAGGGCCGCCCCAACCGCTGCCTGGCCGACTACGTCGCCCCGTCCGGCGACCACCTCGGCGGCTTCGCGGTGACGATCCTCGGCGCCGAGGACCTCGCCGCGAAGTTCGAGCAGGAGAACGACGACTACAAGTCGATCATGGTGAAGGCGCTCGCGGACCGGCTCGCCGAGGCGTTCGCCGAGTACGTCCACCTGGAGGCCCGCCGCGCCTGGTTCGAGCCGGACGCCGACCCCGCCCTGGAGGACCTGCACGCCGAGCGGTTCCGCGGCATCCGCCCCGCCCTCGGGTATCCGGCGAGCCCCGACCACAGCCTCAAGCAGACCCTGTTCGACCTGCTGGACGCGGGCCGCCTGGGCATGAAGCTCACCGAGTCCTACGCGATGGCCCCGGCCGCCAGCGTCAGCGGGCTCATCTTCGCCCACCCGGCGTCGCGCTACTTCACGGTCGGGCGCGTCGGCAAGGACCAGATCGAGGACTACGCCCGCCGCTGCGGCCTTCCGGTCGCGGAGGTCGAGCGCTGGCTGGCCCCCAACCTGGCCTACGACCCCTCCTGATGGTTTTTACCACTCCGCTTGTATAAAATGGCGGAATGGGTGAACGTGAGCTGGTGGACGGCGCGCCGGGCGCTCCGCTCGGCGCCAGCCGGTCCGCCGTGCTGGAGGTCCTGCGCGCGTTCGGCCCTCTCGGGGTCCGGGAGGCCGCCGAACGCACGGGGCTGCACCCCAACACCGTCCGCCTCCACCTGGACGGCCTGGTCGGCGCCGGCCTCGCCGAGCGCGCCGCCGAGCGGCCCGCGGAGGGCGGGCGGCCGGGCCGTCCCCGCGCCCTCTACCGGGCGGTGCGCGGCGACGACGGCGAGGGCGTGCGCAGCTACCGGCTGCTCGCGCAGATCCTCACCAGCCTCGTCGCCGGGACCATGGACGACCCGTCCGGCGCCGCGGCCGAGGCCGGGCGCGCCTGGGGGCGCTACCTCGCCGAGCCGCCCGAGCCGTTCCAGAAGGTCGGGCCGGACGAGGCGCTCGCCCGGCTGACCGACTTCCTGAACGGCATCGGCTTCGACTCGCAGGCCGGGGACGACCTCGTGCTCCGGCTCGTCCACTGCCCCTTCCTGGAGATCGCCGAAAGCGACCGGAAGGTCGTCTGCCCGCTGCACCTCGGACTCATCCAGGGCGCGCTCGCCGAGATGCGGGCGCCGCTGGCCGCCGACCGGCTCGAACCGTTCGTCGAGCCGCACCTGTGCCTGGCCCACCTCAGCCGCACCGAGACCGACTCCGAAGCCCCCGACGCCTGACGGCCGGAACGCCTGAACAGCCGGAACGCCTGGCGGCCACCGCGCCGCGGCCGCCAGGCGGGTTGCGCCGGGTCAGGGACGGCCGATGCGGACGCGCCACACCTCGGGCCCGGCCTCCTCGTACTCCCAGGTGAACTCGCCGGGGTGCTCGGCGGCGAACTGGTAGTACAGCGGCTTCGGGTCGTGGTCGTTGACGAGGACGAACGCCGTGCCCGCCGCGAGCGCGCCGAACGCCTCGAAGATCTGCGCGTGCCGCTGGGCGGGGACGAGGGTCCGCACGTCCAGCTCCCCGCCGGTCACCTCGGCGGTCGCACCGGGCGTGCCGGGGTCGTCGTGGCCGCCGCAGGTGCAGCCCGCGCCCTTCGCGGGGCCGCCGAGAACCTCCTGCATGCCGGCGAGCAGCCCGGCGAGGTCGACGCCCGCGTCCACGAGCGCGGGCAGGATCAGGTCGTTCTCCTTCGCCAGGTGCGACTGGAACAGCGCGTTGAGCGCCGCCGCCGCGCCGACCGCCTCGCCGGGCGTCCGCGCCGCCCGCAGTTCGGCGACCCGCTCCCGCAGGACGGCGTGCTCGGCCAGCATCGCGCGCAGCAGCAGCCGCGCCTCGGGGAGGTCCTCCGCGGCCCGGTAGAGGGTCTTCTCCTCGGCGTCGGCGTGCGGGAGGACCTCCTCCTCGCAGAACGCGGCGAGCGCGTCGCGCCGGTCATGGGGGGCGGCCAGCTGGTCGGCCGCGCGGGTGATCGTGAGGGCGTGGTCGGCCATGGTCCGGCCGAGCCGCTCGTGGTGGTCGCGGATGGCCTGGACGGTCTCCTGCTGCGGGTGGGCGGTCGATGTGGTCATGAGCACTCCTCCTGCATCTGTTTTTCACAACACTATATGTATTTATACTTCTGTCATGGAGAAACAGGCGGGCGGGGTGGCCGGGACGCGGGCGGGAGCCGCCGTGCGAGCCGGGGCGGGGCGCGGACTCGCGGTGCGCCGCCTCCCGATGCTCGCCGGGGCGCTGCTCTCCCTCGTCGCCGCCCTCTGGGGCGCCCTCGTTCTACTGGGCCTAGACGTCCCGCTCCCGCGAGCCGGGTTCGCCGCCGGGCACGGGCCGCTGATGGCGCTCGGCTTCCTCGGCACGCTGATCTCCCTGGAACGCGCCGTCGCCCTCGCGCGCCCCTGGGCCTACGCCGCCCCCGCGCTCGCCGGAGCCGGCGCCCTCGCCACCGCCGCCGGGCTCGACCGGCCCGGGCGGCTCCTGCTCACCGCCGCGGGCGGCTGGCTCGTCGCCGTCTACATCGCGGTCCTGACCGGCCGCCGCACCGGGCCCGACCTGCTCGTCCAGACGGCGGGCGCCGTCGCCTGGTACGCGGGCGGCCTGCTGTGGATCGGCGGCCGGACGGTCACCGAGATCGTCCCTTGGCTCGCCGCGTTCCTGGTCCTCACGATCGCGGGGGAGCGGCTCGAACTCGCCCGGATCGCGTTCGCCGGCCGCCGCGCGACCGCCGGACCGGTCCTCGCGGCGGCCCTCGTCCTGGCGGGCGCCGCCGCCTCCGTCCCCTGGCCGGACGCGGGATGGCGCCTCACCGGCCTCGGCATGGCCGCGCTCGCCGGCCTGCTCACCGTCCGCGACGTCGCCCGCCGGACCATCCGCATGCCGGGCCTGCCGCGCTACGCCGCCGCCTGCCTCCTCGCCGGATATGTCTGGCTCGCCGTTGCCGGTTCGATCTGGCTCGCCACCGGACGGCCGGACGGCGGCGGGCCGTACGACGCCGCCCTGCACGCCGTGTTCCTCGGCTTCGTGATGTCGATGGTCTTCGGGCACGCCCCCGTGATCCTGCCCGCCGTGCTCCGGGTGCGCCTGCCGTTCCACCCCGTCCTCTACGCGCCCCTCGCCCTGCTCCACGCGTCCCTCCTCCTGCGGCTCGCGGGCGACCTCTCGGGCGTCCCGGGCCTGCGGACTGCGGGAGGCGTCCTCGGCGAGGTGTCGCTCCTGCTCTTCGGCGGCTGCGCCGTGGCCGCGGCCCGCCTGCTGCGAAGGGAAACGCCATGACGTCCATCGGTGTGCGGCCGAAGCCGGCCCCGCCCCGTCCGGCCCGCGCCGCCGGACACGCCGTCGCGAACGGCGCCGTCCTCGCGTGGCTCGCGCTGACCGTCGTGGCGGCCCTGCTCCACGGCGAGCTGCCCGCACCGCACTGGCTGCTGATCCACGTGTTCCTGCTCGGCGCCGTCACCAACGCCATCGTCACGTGGACGGAGCATTTCGCCGCCGCGCTCCTGCGTGTTCCGCCGCCCGCGCGCTGGTGGCCGTTCACGCGGCTGGCGGTCCTGAACGCGGGGATCGCCGCCGTCCTCTGCGGGGTGTCCGGGGGAGTCCCGGCGGTCGCCGTCGGCGGCGCGGCGGTCGTGGTGGGCGTCGTCGCCGCGCACGTCGCGGTGCTGGCGCTGCGCGGGCGGCGCGCCCTGACCGGGAGGTTCGCGCACGTCGTCACCTGGTACGTGTGGGCGGGCGCAGCGCTGGTCGCGGGGGGCACGCTGGGCGGGCTGATGGCGTCCGGGCACGCCGCGTCCGCGCGGGCCGCCCACGCTCACGTGAACCTGCTCGGCTGGGTCGGCCTGTCGGTCCTCGGCACGCTGTTCACGCTGTGGCCGACCGTCCTGCGCACGCGGATCCAGGACGGCACCGAACGGATCGCCCGCTGGTCGCTGCGCGCCGCCGTCCCCGGCCTGGCCGCCGCCGTGACCGGACTCCTCGTCGAACTGCGGTGGCTCACCGCCGCCGGTCTCGCCCTCTACGCGCTCGCCGCCGCGCTCTCCCTCGTCCCCTTCGTGCAGACCTTGCGGCGGCGGCATCCGCACAACGCCGCGTCCTGGATGCTCGCCGCCGGGACGGCCTGGTTCGTCGTGACCCTGGTCGTGGACGCGGCCCAGCAGAGCCTGGACGGGCTGCTGCCCCTCGTCCTGGTGGGCTTCGTCGGCCAGACGCTTCTGGGCGCCCTCACGTTTCTGCTTCCCGTGGTGCTGGGCGGCGGCCCCGCCGCCCTCAAGGCCAACGCCGCCCTGATCGAGCGCGCCTGGCCGCTCCGCGTGGCGGTGGTCAACGCGGCCGTGCCGCTGCTCGTTCTCCCGGCCCCCGCCTGGGCGGCCCGTGCCTCCTGGGTCGCCGTCGTCGCCGCGCTGGCCGCTTTCGTCGTACTGGCCGCCGCGTCCGTCCTGCGCTCGCACCGCCCGTCCCCGGCGGTCGCGGGCATCAGCGCGGGCGTCCTGCTCACCGCGCTCGCCGTCGGCGTCACCGCGCACGGCGGCCCCGCCGGGCACGGCACCGACTCACGGGCGGTCACCGCGTCCGGCGCCCGAGTCGTGGACGTGACGCTCGCCGACATGCGCATCCGCCCCGGGACGATCGACGCCGCCCCCGGCACCCGGCTCGTCCTGCGCGTCACGAACGAGGACGCCCAGCCCCACGACCTGCGCCTTGCGTCCGGGCAGGCCACGCCCATGCTCGCGGCGGGCCGGACCGCGACCCTGACCCTGCCCCCGCTGAAGAGCGCCGTCGACGGCTGGTGCACCGTCGCCGGCCACCGCGCCGCCGGCATGACGATGCGGATCAACGTGACGGACGGCGCTCACGCGACGGGCGACCATCACGGGACGAGCGGTTCCCACGCGATGTCATCGGGACCGCTCGACCTGTCGGCCCCCATGTCGCCGAACTGGCGCCCCTATAACGCCGCCCTCGCCCCCGCCCCGGGAGGCAAGGAGCACCGTCTCGAACTGCACGCCACCGAACAGGAACTGGAGGTCGCCCCAGGCGTGCGCCAGCGCATGTGGACGTTCGGCGGCACCGTCCCAGGCCCGGTCCTACGCGGCAAGGTCGGCGACGTCTTCACCATCACCCTCGTCAACGACGCCGCCATGGGACACGGCATCGACTTCCACGCAGGATCGCTCGCGCCGGACGTCCCCATGCGCACCATCCAGCCCGGCGAACGCCTCACCTACCGCTTCCGCGCCGAGCACGCCGGCGCCTGGCTCTACCACTGCTCGACGATGCCGATGCTCCAGCACATAGGGAACGGCATGTACGGCGCCGTCATCATCGACCCGCCGGGCCTGCCTCGTGTGGACCGCGAATACGCCCTCGTCCAGGGCGAGTTGTACCGCGGCGCCCCCGGGTCCCCTGAGCAGGTCGCCAAGATGCAGGACGGCCGCCCTGACGCCTGGATGTTCAACGGCACCGCCGCCGGCTACGACCACGCCCCGTTGACGGCCCGAACCGGCGACCGCGTCCGCGTCTGGGTGGTGGACGCGGGCCCCTCGTCCAGCACCGCCTTCCACATCGTCGGAGCCCAGTTCGACACCGTCTACAAGGAAGGCGCCTATCTCCTGCGCAAGGGGGACGCGGGCGGCGCGCAGATACTCGACCTGGCGCCCGGCCAAGGCGGCTTCGTGGAGACCGTCGTTCCCGAGGCCGGCCACTACCCCTTCGTGGACCACGACATGCGCCACGGGGAATCCGGAGCCCACGGAATCGTGAATGTCACCGGTTAGTGCCATCATCCATGCGTGGAGTTTGAGGCACTGATCGACCAGTTGGCCGGGCCTGACCAGAAGGCCGCGAGCGATGCCCTCGTGGCCATCGGCGCGCCCGCCGTCCGGCCCGTCCTTGCCGTCCTGTGCGACGAGGAGTCGCCGGTCGACTGGGCCACCAGCGCCACCGTCCTGCGGCGCATCGGCCGTCCCGCGCTCGACCCCCTGGTCGAGGCCATGGCGGCCGCGCCCACCGGCGAGGTCGCCCGCCGCTGCGGCTGGGCCCACAGCGGCTTGGAGATCGCCGACCTGGCGGTCTTCGTTCCCGGCCTGAGCCATGCGAGCCCGAAGGTCCGCGCGAACACCGCCTACGTCCTGCAACTCAAGGGGGAGGCGGCCCTTCCGCATGCCCCTGCCCTGCTCGCCCTCTTGGACGACCCTGACCCCGACGTCCGGCAACGCGTCGTCTGGGCGCTTGAGGAGATCGGGCCCGGCGTGGTCCCGCTCCTCCGCCGGATCCGGCGCTCCCGCACCCCCGCCCGGCGCCGGGCCCTGGAGGCCCTCGCCGCGGTCGGCGGCCCGTCCGCGCTGGACGACCGCGACCAGGCCCTCGTGCGGCGGCTGATCCGCGTCAAGGCGGCGACGGAGACGCCCGAGCCCATGCACCTGTGCGGCAGTTGGTACGCCGTCCCCAGCGGCGACCGGGACGCCGTCCTCGACGCCTTCGGCCTTTCCGAGCCCGAGCCCGTCACGATGCGGCTCGGCGCGTCCGCCTGGAACCACGACCACCACGTCTGGCGCGGTGACCACCGCTCCTGCCGCCGCGTCTACGTGACCCCGCTCCTCGACGGCTGGACGCTCCTGTTCGGCGATCCCTTCCCCACCCACGAGGACCTTGACCCCGCCGACGTCCAGGAGCACTGCCGCGACCTGAGCCGCCGATTCGGCGCGGCCCACTGGTACGGCGCGAGCTGCGGCGACGAGTGGACGTCCTGGTGCGTCGCCGAGAACGGCGACATCGTCCGCTATTACGACGTTTTCGACCCGGACGATCAGATCGGCTCCCACCCGGCCGAGGACGGCTACGTCCTCCCGCACACCGACCCCTTCCCCGACGACGCCTTCGACGACATCGACCTCCACGACAGCGCCGCCTTCCAGGCCCGGTACTCCCAGGTCAAGGAGGAGCTCGGCATCCCCGACGAGTGCCACGCCACCGGCTTCGCGGCCCGGGCGTCTGTCGACCCGTCGGCTCTGGGCCCGCAGACGTCCGTCCAAGGCCATGCCGTCCTGGCGCTGACCTCCTGCGGACGCCGTCACGGCCACCCTCCCGGCGCCCTGGAGATCTGACCCGCGGGTCATCGGTAGGATCGTCGGCTCATGGACGAGAGCGCCGGAATCGAGATGGCCGCCGTCCCGGCCGGGACGGTGACGCTGTCGGACCGGCGGACGCGGCGCAGCTGGGCCGTCGACCTCGCGCCGTACCGGCTGGGGCTTTTCCCCGTCACCCAGTCGCAGTACGCGCAGGTCACCGCCGAGCGGCCGAGCACCGCACGAGGGGACCGGCTGCCCGTCGAGTGCGTCTCGTGGGCGGACGCGGTCCGGTTCTGCAACGCCCTGTCCCGACGCGAGGGCTTGACGCCGGCGTATCGCCTCGATGCCGACGGCGAGAGCGCTGACTGGGATGCCGGCGCCGACGGATACCGGCTGCCGAGCGAGGCCGAATGGGAGCACGCCTGCCGCGCCGGCACGACCGGCCCGCGGTACGGGCCGCTCGACGAGATCGCCTGGTATCGCGGCAACGCCCAGGACCGCGTCCACGACGTGGGCGGCAAGCGGCCCAACGCTTGGGGCCTGCACGACATGCTGGGCGATGTCTGGGAATGGTGCTGGGATCTCTACGACCCGGACGTGTACGGCGCCTACCGGGTGCTCCGAGGCGGCGGATGGTCCGACGAGCACTGGAGCTGCCGGGCCTCCGTCCGCCGCCGGAGCCACCCGACGTTCCGGATCGACGACGTGGGCTTCCGCGTGGCGCGCTCCGCCGTCAGCGGTTGACGAACACGGGATTGGAGTAGAACCACAGGTCGCTCCACGGGTCGGAACCGCGCGGGTCGGGCTGGGGTTCGAGCTCGTCGGTGCTGGTGCCGCGGACACGGACGTACATCGGCCCGTCGATGTCGCGCAGGGTGTGGCGGACCACGATGGTGCCGTTCTCGCGGCGGTACCGGGCCGCGTCGAGACGGGCGGCGACCTTGGTGGTGGGGTTGGTGTCGCCGGTCCGGTCGCCGGCCGGGCCGGTGACGCGGCCGGTGATGATGTCGAGGCGGCGCACCCGCGGACGCTTGCCGGCCGCGTTCGGGTGGTCGGGCTCGTGGATGTGGATCTCGACCTCGACATCGCGGTCGCGGCCGGTCAGCCTGAGGGTCTCGCCCACGGTCGCGACGCCTCCGTGGGCGTGGCCGTGCCCGCCGCCGACCGGGCGCACGGACACTTCCAGCAGGTCGATCAGGTCGCCGATCGTCACGAAGATCCGCCCGTTGCGGAGCCCGTCGAGGACGTCGCCGTAGTCGCGGCGGGCGTGGACGTAGGTCTTGGAGTACTCGCCCGGCCAGAAGTCGGACCCGCCATCGGTGTAGTGCACGTGCGAGTCGGAGGTGGAGGTGATCCACCAGCGGCGGCCCTCGCCCAGCAGGGCGTCCCACAGCCCGCCGAGCCGGGCCGTCATCTGGTCGAATCCGCCCATCGTCGGGTGGTTGGAGTAGCCGCCGCGGGCGCCGCCGGGGTCGATCGACCCGTCCCGGTTGAGGCTGCCCGCCTGGTGGCCGGGGGCGCCCTCGAAGCCCCGGACGATCTCGGGCGCGGTGTCGTGCCACTTCCGGAACTCCGCCGGGGTGTCCTGCCCGTAGACGCCGAGGCCGGTGGCGGAGCGGGCGGGATGGTTGGCGAACAGGACCGGCTTGTGCGGCAGCTGCCGCATGACCCGCAGCGCCTCCAGCATCTTGGCCTCGGTGTCGAAGGACGGGTCGGCCGGGAACGGGTCGCGCTTGGCGAACTGGCTCTCCAGCCGGAACAGGATGTCGCGCTCGCTCGCCACCTTCGGGATGATCAGGCTGGAGTGGTCGGCCGCGGGGGTGTCGAACTCCATGCCGTAGAACTGCAGGACGCCGGGGACCGCGCGGCGGGCCTTCAGCAGGCTCGGGTAGCGCTGCTCGGCGTCGAGCTTCGAGTGCAGCGGGCCGCCGTGGTCGGTGGAGACCATCCAGGCGAGCCCGAAGCGCCGGGCGTTGCTCGCGTTGACGGCCAACGGGTAGATGGCGTCCCCGCCGAGGATCGGCGTGGGCGGGGCGGTGGAGTTGTCATAGCCGACGCTGAACTCGCTGTGCACGTGGTGGTCACCGGCCAGCCAGCGCCGTCCGCCGGAGCCGGGACGGGTCCCGGCCCGCGCGGCGGTCGCGGGCAGCCCGCCGACCGCGACGGCTCCGACCAGCCCGCTGGTCAGCGCCAGCAACCGGCGCCGCGTCGGATGGGGGACTCCGCTCGAAGGCTCCGTGTGCTCGTCTTCGAACATGGCCATGACCTGGCCTCCTTATCGCTGTGCACGTCATGCCAGGGGGCATGGCGGCCACAGTCCATCGGGAGACCGTTACGCGCCGCTGGCCAATCGTTGACCGTCGGAAGAACACCGAGGCCGCGCGCTTCCCGCCGATCCGGCTTGGAACGGAACCTGTCGCGACTTCCTCGCAAGGCGTGTTCACCTGCAGGACCTGGACGCGGACGGCCGCGTGCCGAAGCCAGGGGCCGGTAGATCTTTCGTTTTCGCTGCTCAGGGGCAACATCAACCGTTTCATGGCGATTTCCGCCGGTTATGTAGGCCGCAAGCGACATCGTCGATGAAGCGAAGTGGTAACGATGACGGAAGCCGGTACGGGGGACCGCGGCAATCCGCAGGATCTTCCCATCGAGCAGCTCAAGGAGGTCGGCCGCGAGTTCGCCCAGGCGCTCATGATGCGGGCGCTGTCGAAGGCGACCGGCCAGATCGAGGGCCTGACGGAGCGTCTCAACGCCGCCTCGGACGGCGGGGGAGCCGCCCAGAAGGCGGCGGCCGCCGGAGCGAAGAAGATCGCCGAGGGCGAGTCCCCGCTCAAGGCGGGCCTCAGCGCGGGCGCGACCGGGGCGAAGGAAATGGTCAAGGACAAGGTGAAGGGCGCCATCGGCGGCGGAGGCAAGGACGGCAAGGGCGGCGGCCAGGGCAAGATGAAGGTCACCAACATCATCGAGGAGTTCGACGTGGGGCTCCCGCGGCGCGTGGCCTACGACCAGTGGACCCAGTTCGCCGACTACCCCAGCTTCACCAAGAAGGTCGAGAGCGTCGAGCAGGAGTCCGACGAGAAGATCAACTGGCGGGCGCAGGTCTTCCTGTCCCACCGCACCTGGGAATCGACGATCATCGAGCAGGTTCCCGACGAGCGGATCGTCTGGAAGTCCAAGGGGCCCAAGGGCTACGTCGACGGAGCCGTGACGTTCCACGAACTGGCGCCGTCCATGACGCGGGTCCTGCTGGTGGCCGAGTACCACCCGGACGGGTTCTTCGAGAAGACCGCGAACCTCTGGCGCGCTCAGGGGCGCCGCCTCCGCCTGGACTTCAAGCACATCAAGCGCCACATGATGACCAAGACCCTTCTGGACCAGGAGGAGACCGAGGGCTGGCGCGGCGAGATCCGCGACGGCGAGGTGGTCAAGACCCACGAGGACGCCCTCAAGGAGGAAGAGGAGCAGCGCCAGGCCGAAGAGGGCGGCGGCGAGGAGAAGTCCGAGGCTTCGGAGGAGGAGAAGTCCGAGGAGCAGGAGGAGAAGTCCGAAGGGCAGGAGGAGAAGTCCGAAGGGCAGGAGGAGAAGCCCGAGGCCCAGGAGGAGAGGGGCGACGGGCAGCAGAAGCCCGAAGAAGCGCAGGAGAAGGAGAAGGAGAAGGCGGCGAGCGGCGCCCGCGGCTGACGTCTCCGCTGGTGGGACCCGCGCTGAGAGGGCATGTAGCCCCTGGGGGAGCAGGATCGAGCATCGGGGGGAACGATGAGCGACGGCGAGTCCGGCAACGGCAAGGCCGAGCCCGAGCGGCAGCGGAACGAGTCCCGCGATGAGTCGGAGGGCCTGACCGGAAGGACCATCCAACCGGACCGGCGGGCGCAGCCCGCCGAGGGCCCGGACGTCCATCTCGACGTTCCGCAGCTCAAGGTCGAGGAGATCTCGCTGGAGGTCGAGAACCTGGAGGCGCACGTCTCGCTCGTCGCCGAGGTGCTCGACCTGCTCAAGCTGAACGTCGGCGCGGACGTGTTCCTCGGCAGGGTCAAACTGGAGATCAAGGGCGTCGAGGCGGAGGCCGAACTCCAGGTCCGGCTGGACAACGTCGCCATCATCGTCGACCGCGTCCTGACCACGCTCGACCGCAACCCGGAGATCCTCCAGCACATCGGACGCGGCCTCGAGTCGGCGGTCAGCGACATCGGCTCCGGAACCGGCTCCGCCGTGGGCGAGGTCGGCAAGGGCGCCAGGGGCGCCGTCGAGGACGTGGGCCGCGGCGCCGGTGGTGCGGTCGAGCGCGTCGGCGAAGGCGCGGGCGGCGCCGTCAGGGATGTCGGCGCAGGCGCGGGCGGCGCGGTCAAGGAAGTCGGCAAGGGCGCGGGCGAAGGCGTCAGCGAGGTCGGACGAGGCGCCGGCCGCGCGGCCGAAGAGGTGGGCGAAGGCGCGGGCGAGGGTGTCAGCCAGGTGGGCAAGGGCACCGGACGCGCCGCAGAACACGTGGGCGAAGGCGCAGGCGAGGGCGTCGGCCAGGTGGGCAAGGGCGCGGGCGAGGGCGTCAGCGAGGCCGGCCGGGGCGCGGGCCGTGCCGCCGAGCAGGTGGGCGAAGGCGCGGGCGAGGGCGTCGGCGAGGCCGGCCGGGGCGCGGGCCGTGCCGCCGAGCAGGCGGGCGAGGGCGCGGGCGAGGGCGTCGGCGAGGCCGGTAAGGGCGCGGGCCGTGCCGCCGAAGGCGCGGGCGAGGGCGTCCGAGACGTGGGCGAGGGCGCGGGCGGCGCAGCCGAAGGCGTCGGCAAGGGCGCTGGACAGGCGACCGCCGCCACGGGCCAGGGCGCCGGACAAGCCGCCGAGACCGCAGGCCAGGGCGTCGCGAACACCGCGAGCAAACCAGGCGAAGCCACCGAGGGCGCCGCGGACACAACATCCGAGGACTCCTCTGACCAGGACAAGGAGTCAACCGAGCCCGAGAACTCCTCCGCCCAGGAGAAGACGGAGCCAGAAGACACATCAGAGCAGGACAAAGGGAGAGCGGAGCCCGAGGATGCCTCCGACCAGGACAAGGAGGGAGCGGAGTCCGAGGGTGCCTCCGACCAGGACAAGGAGGGAGCGGAGTCCAAGGACTCCTCCGACCGGAGCGAGGAGGGAACGGAGCCCGAGGATGCCTCCCACCGAGACGAGGAGGGAGCGGAGCCCGAGGATTCCTCCGACCGGAGCGAGGAGGGAACGGAGCCTGAGGATGCCTCCCACCGAGACGAGGAGGGAGCGGAGCCCGAGAACTTTTCCGACAGGAGCGAGGAGGGAACGGACGCCGAGGACGCCTCCGGCGACAAGGACGAACCGGAGGGCAAGCAGAACCCGAACGGCGCGGGCCCGTCCGACGGGGACCAGGAGATCACGGCGCTCCAGGGCGCCCTCCGGGAGACCGAGGAGTCCGTCCGCGAGCTGGGAAAGGCCCTCCTGCGGATGGTCTCCCAGCCAGGAGGAGGCAAGACCTCGTGAACGCCGGCGATTTCCCCAACGCCGAACTCCGGCGAACGGCGGCCATCCTCTTCACCGCCAGGGTGAAGGCCGACGAACTCCGCTTCGAGGCCGTCCCCGACGTCTCTGTGGAGTTCACCGAAGGCTCGTCCGACGAGTCCACCTCCGGAAGCGTCCGAACGAACCTCCCGGACAAGGCCAAGAAGCAAACCACCTACCGGAACATCCAGATCGACTACGCCATAGCCGCCGAACTCCCCGACCTCGAATGACCTGAGGACCCCAGCTTCAACCAAGAGCCAAGAGGCTCCGCACCTCGTCGAACCACGCCTCCCGGGCCGTCTCCACTTGCAGCACCTTCGGAATGTCGACGGCCACGTACGTCACCCGCGCCGCGACGCCACCGTCCCGACGATGGAGCCCGACGGTCTTCGGAGGCATGCCACGGTCACTGGCGTAGACGATGAAGGCGCGCGGTACCTCGTCCGAACCGCCTGCCGCCTGCGCGTACACGAAACTCTGGAATAGGTCGGACGAGGAGACCTGCTTCTCCCCGTACAGCTTGTACTTGGCGTCCACCGGACAGAGCCGGCGTCCCTGTACTAGCTGAATGTCAGGACGGATCTCGGTGTAGGAGTCGCCGCTCGCACCCCTGATCGCCCCGGGCAGAGCCTCCTGATCGCGCACGATGACACTCGTCTCGCTGAAGGCGTCCCGCATCAACCGCGTCACGAAGTCCTCGAAAAGGGTGTTCATGTCGACCATGAAGGCGTGGGTCGTCCGCCCGGCCTTCGTGTGGCGGTCCGTGAACGCCGCCCCCTCCAGGAGCATCCGCGCCCACCGATGCGCGTTCCGGTAGTGCTCGTTGGCCCGGTGATAGGTGAGGCGCTCCACCGCCGACCGGACATCGAAGCCCCCGGCCGCGCAGACACCGGAGAAGTCGGCGGCGAGCCGACGCGCGTCCGCTCGCACGTCCGCGTCCTGCGCCGTTCGCGCGGCGGTATGCAGAGCCGCCGCGCACAACCGGTTGTCGAGGATGTCGCCGCTCCGCTCGTCATACCGGCACTCCAGCCGGTCGAGCATCCCGAACCGCCGCGTCACCTGCCGCTCCGCCAGCAGCCGGCCCCGGACGGCCGGAAGGGGCTCCTCACGCCGCAGGTAGTCGCGCCGCAGCCCGTGCCGGAGGAGGCGGTCGCACTCCCGCGTCAGCAGCAGGCACACGAGATCCCGCAGGCTCAGCCCCGTCCCGAGCCGCCGAAGAAGCGGCAGCTCTCGCAGGGACCGCAACCCGGCGGCGTAGTCGAGCATCTCCAGCACGCCGAGCTCCGAGCCCGCCAGCTTCGGCCGGACGTGAACGGACACGCAGTCGAGGTCCACCACCCCCACGTGGGAGCCTGCCTCGACCTCCAGAGTGCCGTCCCGAAGCCAGCGCAACCTGATCCGCTTTGCCAACTCCGCGGATTCGACGACCGCGAGGTCCGCCGGGCTGGGTTCGAGGCCCTTCTCCCGGCACTTCCCGTACTCGGGGACGACGACCGTCCTCACTACTCGCCCGCACTCGCCTGGAGTTCCGCCGAGAGGGCCTCGACCATCCGTTCGTCGCTCAGCCCGGCGACCGTGTGCGCCTGCACGTCCACGATCTCCTGACCGAGGAATCGGGAGAGCATCGAATAGTCGTCGTAGGCGTACTCCTGGAGTAGTGGAAGCACCTCGGTGCGGACGACCGCGGCCAGATCCGCTTCGCTGTCGAGGGGCTCGCTGCCTGACATGAAGAACGAGTGCCCGATCTGGCGTTCCCGCCCCAACTCCTTGACGACGCGGCGGTTGAGTTCCCGCAGCAGCAGCCCCAGATCCACGTCTCCGACCTTCTGCCCATCGAGGAGGTCTGTGTCGGGCAGCAGTTCGTGGAACGCGAACCGCCGCCGCAGAGCGGAGTCCAGCAGTCGGATGCTGCGGTCCGCTGTGTTCATCGTCCCGAGAAGGTAGACGTTGGACGGGACGGCGAACGCCCGGCCGGTCGGCAGCGTGACGTGCATCCCCCGCTTGTCGCGCTCCAGCAGAGTGATGAGCTCACCGAGGATCTTCGGGATGTCCCCCCGGTTGATCTCGTCGATGAGCAGCAGATACGGCCGCTCCGGGTTCGCCGCCGCGGCCTCGCACACCTGCTTGAAGATCCCGTCCCGCAACACCAGCCGCAGCCCGCCGTCGCCGCCTTCCTGAGGCCGGAACCCTTCGATGAAGTCCTCGTACCCGTACGCGGGATGAAACGTCACCTGCGTCAGGTATCCGGCCTGTTGAAGCGCGTTGAGGCCCTTCTGGAACCTGAGTGTCCCGGGCTTGGCCACGGGGTCGATGGCCTCCGACTCGTCAAGGTGCGTGCTGAGCCAACGCAGCGCGAAACGCAGGCTCGCGTAGGTCTTTCCGGTTCCCGGCGGCCCGTACAGGATGACCTGGCCCTTCCGGGCGAGCAGTCCGGAGAGCTGGTCGAACAATGGATCATCCGGAATCACCTGCTCAGTCTCGGCGGGCGCGCCCTGCCTTCCGGACTGGATGGTCTGCCACAGATCCGTGGGCACGTCCCTCACTGTCTTCTGCCCGCTCAGTTGCTGCGCCACTGGCAACGTCTGCGCGTAACTCGTGTCCCAATCGACGGCCACCGTGTTGAAGTACTCCGAACGTTCCGGCCGCCATCGGTAGCCCTCCGCCGTCACGGTCCCCACCCCGAGGATCTCCTTGTGACCACGATTCGCGATCACCCGATCGCCCGGGCGGAGTTGGAAGAAGCGCCACAGCTCACGCGCCTTGGCCGAGTTGGTGGGCTTGTGTCCATGCGGGTCGGCGGCCTCGAAGCCCGCCCGGAAATCCTCTTCGGAAGCGAACTTCGTCAGCTCGCCTACCTCATCCCAACCCGCGCAGATGTATCCACCGTCCAGGCAGTCGTTCCAATATCGTCCTTTCTCACCCGGCGCGACCATGAGAATGGTCGGATCGAGCCTCGGCGTGACCCACTCGTTCAAGAACCACGCCACCTCGTACGGGTGCCAGCCTGCGAAGCGCCCGTCGTCCACCACAAGCTGCTTGAGCAGTTCATGCGCGGCGAAGGGGTCCAATTTGGACGCGTCCCTGCCCGACAGGTGATGGGCGCACGCGTACAGGTGGTCCTTCCCGGTGATGGGGACGAGCGCATCGGGGACGTAACAGGAGATCGCCTTGGTGACGATCGTGAAGCCCGTCCGCAGCTCGTCGACGGCGTCGACGTAGGCGATCCCGTCGTCCCGAGCGGACTCGAAAGCCTGGATGAAACCCGCCCGAACGCGGTTCCAGGCCTCCACCTCATCGCTGTACTCGGCCGGGTACTTCCAGGCGCCGTGCTTCTTGCTCCAGTAGATGATGTTCTTGCCGGCGGACCGGCCTCTGATATCGCAGAGAGTCCGCGTTCCGTATTCCATGCGGTAGCTGAAGGACTCTCGGAAGACATCCGTTCCCAGCGCGTACCGTTCGAGCGGCATGGTCGGCCAAGCGTCCAGCGGAAAGTCCTGGACCACCTGTGCGATCTCCGACTTCACCTCTGCCAGTCGCGACGCGTAGGCGGCGCGGTCGAACGCGGCGATCGCCTGGGAGAGCGGTCTCGCCGGTGTCCGGATCTTGCCGACGGAGGTGAGCGGGACGAGCGTGCACGTCTGGCAGACCTTGTGGATAGGGCGACCCTGCCCGTTGCGCAGTCCGGCTTGCTCCGCGAACGCTCGCCGTCCTGGCGCGTCATCTGCCGGCGCGGCCTCCGAGAGGCGTAGCCACAGGTCTCGATTCGGGTCGGGATAGACCTTCCAGCTGTCCTCATATCCGCCCATGTGGGTACAGCTCCGACTGTGGTGGAGCGCCGTCCCATCGCTGGCTGGGCAGATCACCTGACCGGAGGAGGGAGTCAGCTCGAAGGACTGCCCGTCGTAGTGGACGATGGTCCGCCCGTCGGGGGTTTCGTCCGTGGTGACACTCAGTCCGATACCCATCCACCATTCGTAGCTGATCGTCGCCGGGTGATTTCAACCCGTATCCGTCGTTCGCGGCTGGCCGAATCCGGCCATCTCTGCGCAGTGGGCGCCCTCCCGCCGGGGCGCTCCGGTCGGGAAATGTGATCATCAGGTGGTGAAGGACTGCGCTTTCTGCGGGATCGTCGCGGGGCGGTTGCCGTCCTATCGGGTGCTTGAGGACGAGCGCACTGTGGCGTTCCTCGACATCGCCCCGGCGGCGCCGGGACACACGCTGGTCGTCCCGCGTGAACACGCCGCCGACATCTGGACCATCTCCGAACTCGCCCATGAGGCTGTTTCTCGGATGGTGCATCGTGTCGCCGCCCTGGTGAAGGCGGCGCTGGCGCCAGACGGAGTGAACGTGACCCACTCCACTGGGGAAGCCGCCGGGCAGGAGGTCTTCCACTTCCACACCCATGTGGTTCCGCGCCGACACGGTGATGATCTGCGCCCGATGTGGAACTCCCACCAGGCTCCGGCTTACGAACTAGAACGCACCCTGGAGCTGATCACTGCGCCTCGCTGATGCGAACAGCCCGGAGCGGCGTCCGAACGGGCTGGGTCAGCGCAGCAGGGTGTTGGCCAGGGTGATGCCGTGTAGGAGGCGGAGTCTGCGCAGCTCGTAGTAGGCGAGGGCGGTTACCGTCACCGGCGCCCCGAGCATCAGCGCCAGGGCCAGGACGTGCGGAACTCCCTTGTAGGAGTCGCTGAAAAGGTTGACCACGGCCATCACCCAGGACGCCGACACGCTCACCAGGGGCGGCACCACCTCGTGGATGTCGGCCGTCCGGAACACGTTGGTCAGTGAGAGGACGATGCCGTAGAGGGTGAAGGGGAGCATCCAGAGGAAGAGGACCACTCCCACGGGAATCAGCACCACCGGCCCCGCCGCGTCGCGCGCACCCTCCAGATCGGGTACGGCCGCGAGCACGAACGTGAACATGGAGCCGAACATCGCCGCGACCGCTATCAACGGGTAGCGGAGCCGGCGCGCGAACGCGCCGCGGTTCGGCGGCCGGGCGGCCACGACGAAGGCGCCCACGACCAGTGGCAGGACGCAAGTGAGGATCAGGACGTTGATCCAGGCGTCACCGAACCGCTCGTCCGCCAGTTCCTTGGGGGCGGTGGCCCTGTAGACCGCGGCCACGGCGAGAGTCACCACGATGCCCGCCCAGGCACGGGCGACCTGCAGTTTCCGGACGTGCGTGTCGACGATCAGGTCCGGTCGTGAAGGCCGGAACACCGCCCGCGCGGCGAGGAACGGGTTCAGCTTCCGGAGGATCCGCCGCGCCCGCGACGGCGGCCGTGGGGGCGGCTGGGGGCCGGGTGGCCAATACGGCTGGTATGGGGGCGGAGGCTGTGGCGGATAGGGGCGTTGCGGGTGAGGCGGATACTGCGGCGGCTGCGGTGGTGGGCCTTGCCACCAGGGCGGCGGTGGTCCGTATCCGGGATGGGGTGGCCGGTGCTGCGGCGGAACGGGGGGCGGCCTGTGTCCGCCTTGTCCCCAAGGTGGACCAGCGGGACCTGTCACCGAGGGCTCCTCCAAGTGCTGCCGCGGACGTCCCGAACACCCGGCCCGGAATCGGCTCGCGACAATAGTGCATGATCTGGTCGGCTTCGTGGGGCCAGAGCGGCCGACTCGCAAGCCGTTACAGGGGGTCCGACGACTCCGGCGACCGCCGGGTTCGGTGCGTCTCGCCGACCGCGGCCGGACGTCCGCCATCACTGGTCCGCCCGAGGGGCCTATGGTTCGACCAAATGTTCGAGAATCGAGGATGTGTCGGCGCTGCGGGTTCTAGGGTTGCGGCGTGGTGAATTCCGAAGGCGCTGAGCCTTGCCGCGGTTTCTGGGCCGATTCCGCTCGGATCCGGACCGGCTATCTGGCGGACGTGCCGACGCATTTGCTGGTGATGAAGATCGCCGAAGAGGTCGGTGAGGTCGTCGAGGCCTACCTCGGGATGACCGGCGGCAATCCCCGCAAGGGCATTCACAAGACCGCCACGGATGTGCTGGACGAGTTGGCCGACGTGATCCTTTCCGCCGCCGTGCCCATGGTCGACCTGGCCGGGGGCCCTGACCAGGCCGGACAGCACATGGCCAAACGGCTCAGCGTCGTCTCCGGCCGCGAGGTCGCCGGGGCGGACGCAGTCGCTGCGAACGGCTGGCACGGATCATTCATCGCGCCCCACGTCCTGTTGCGGCGCGACGACGGCGCGGTGCTGATGCTGCGCCGCCACAACACCGGCTACCGCGACGGCCGGCTGTGCCCGCCCGCGGGACGGATCGAGCCCGGCGAAGACGTCCTGGCGGCGGCGATCCGCGAGGCCAGGGAAGAGACCGGTGTGACGCTGCACCGCGACGATGCCGTCTTCAGCCACGTCATGCACCGGGCCGAGGCGTCGTTGCCCGGCCCCTGCCACGCGATCAGCGACTACTGGTTCACCTTCCGCCGCTGGGGAGGCGAACCGCGTGCCGCCGAGCCCGACAAGGCATCGGAGGCGCTGTGGATCGACCCAGCGGCTCCACCGGCCGACCTGATCCCCCACTGTGCGCGGGCCCTCGCCGCGATCGAGCGCGGGGAAGCCTTCAGCGTCCACGGGTGGACCCCGGACGACTGACCCGCTCGGCACGCTCGGGCCGTCCGAAAGGCGACGCCCTCACCTGCGTGCCATTCGAAGGAGTTGGCTGGGCTGCTGATTCCTGGTGACACGCCACCTCGGAGTTCCCTGGCCCGACCTGCCCTCTTGCGAGAATGCACGGGTGTCCGAATCGCGCGATCGCGGGCCGCTGCCGCCGTTGCTCGTCCTCCTCACGGTAATGACCGGACTGGTGGATTCGGTCAGTTTCCTGCAACTCGGTGATGTTGATCCGGAAGGTCGCGGTGGCGGCGCCGCTGTGGTGCGCGGCCGCCGTCCTGGCCCCCTCCATGACGGCAGCACGCCGCGTACCAGGCATTCGCCGGGGTGCTCACGTGCGGATGCGTGACCACAGGCACATGCCGCCGCTGACTGGGTCTGGACGACGGGCGCCTCACTCGTTGCGGCGCTCCGATGCCGCGGGCCTCTATGCGCGTTCGGGGATCAGGGTTTCGGTGCTGGTCATGATGGCTTCCTCGCGTAGTTCGACGAGCTGACGCTCGTGTCACCTGATGCGGGTGAGGAAGAAGTCCCGGACGTCTTCGGCGAGCAGCTCCGGCACCTCCATCGCGGCGAAGTGGCCGCCGCGCTCGAACTCCGACCAGTGCCTGATGTCGTACAGCCGCTCGGCCAGCGGTCGCACCGACTGCGTGATGTCGTGGGGGAGCACCGCCACGCCGACCGGTACCGGGCACGGCTCGATCCGCCGCGGAGTCTCGCGGGCCAGGCGCGCCGAGGACGCCGCCGTGGCGGTCAGCCAGTACAGCGAGATGTCGGTGAGCATCCGCTCGTCACTGATCTGCGAGCGAGGGTCGGTCCACTGCGCGAAGCGCTCGGCGATCCAGACCAACTGGCCGACCGGCGAGTCGGTCAGCGCGTAGCCGATGGTCTGCGGGGTGAGCGCCTGCAGAGCCTGGTACGGCGGACGATTCGCCATCAACTTCCGGACCTTGTCCAGCCGGGCCTCATCCGTTTCCGACAGTTCGATGTCGGCGTCCGGGACCGGCCGGGTCGGCAGGTAGTTGACGTGCACCCCGACGACCTGCTCGGGTGCGACCGCGCCGAGCGCCATCGAGATGCCCGCGCCGAAGTCGCCCCCCTGCGCGCCATAGCGCTCGTACCCCAGCCGGCGCATCAGCTCGGCCCAGGCCCGCGCGACCTGGACGACATCCCAGCCGCGCTCAGAGGTCGGCCCGGAGAAACCGAAACCCGGGATGGACGGGATCACCAGGTGGAAGTCGCGCGACAGGGGCTCGATCACGTCGAGGAACTCCAGGAACGAACCAGGCCACCCGTGGGTGAGGATCAGCGCGAGCGCGTCCGGCTTCGAGGACCGGACGTGGACGAAGTGGATGTTCTGGCCGTCGATCTCGGTGGTGAAGTGCGGAAGCTCGTTCAGCTCGGCCTCCTGCGCACGCCAGTCGTAGCCGGTGCGCCAGTACTCGGCGAGTTCCTTCAGCCGAGCCAGCGGGAAGCCGTAGTCCCATCCGGCACCGGCGATCTCGTTGGGCCAGCGGGTGCGGGAGAGGCGGTCGGCCAGGTCGTCGAGGTCGGCCTGGGGGATGTCGATGCGGTACGGCTTGATCATGATCTTTGCTCCGGGGAAACCGTTCGGCGATCTAACGTTCGTGTCACTAACGAAACTAGACTGTTAGTGTCACTAACGCAAGAGGTGGAGGAGAACCCATGAGCCCGACCCCCGAACCCACTCCGGCCCGGCTGCGCGCCATCCCCAGCCGCCTGCTCGCCGGGGCCGCGGCCGCCGCCGACCGGCTCGTCAGCGAGCGCCTGGCCGCCGAAGGCGCTCGCAAGTGGCACTTCGCCGTGCTGACCGCGCTCGCCGAGGCCGGTGCCGCCAGCCAGGCCGAACTCAGCCGCCGCACCGGCATCTACCGCAGCGACATGGTCGCCGTCCTCAACGAACTCGCCGGCGCCGAATACATCCGCCGAGATGCCGACCCCGCCGACCGCCGCCGGAACGTCATCACCCTCACCCCCGCCGGCCACCGCCGCCTGGAGCACCTCGACGCGCTCGTCACCGACGCCCAGCGCGAACTCCTCGCCCCCTTCACCCCCGGCCAGAAGGACGAACTCATCCGTCTACTCATCGTCCTGACCGAGCACCACCGCCCCTCGCACCCCCGCCCGCACGACGCGAAGTAACCCATCCGCCCGCGCTGGTGACACGCCATCCCCGAGTTCGGCGACTTGCCCACGAGCCGCCGGCCGCGTCACCGGTGATGCCCGCGTGACGCCGCCGCTGACAAGGCTTGGACGGCGGGCGGCTCACTCGTTGCGGCGTGCGGCCCAGACGGTGCGTTCGGTGCGTACCGCGAGGTCGTCGCGGCGCAGGATGCTGTGAGGGCCGTCGTCGTCGAGCAGCCGGTCGAGCGCGGCGAGGTCGTCCGCCGAGAGTGCAACGGCGACCTTGGCGCGGATGCGTCGCAACCCGCCCAGGGCGTAGCGGCCGACCGCCTCGCTGCGGGACCCCGGGATGTTCACGGAGAAGGTGCGTTCGCCCTCGATGGTGAATCCGGCGGCGGTCAGCATCGGCCCCCAGTCGGCGCCGCGATGGTCCACGCGTCCGGCGTGGTGGCGGTCGGCTGCGGCGTGGCAGCGCTCCTCCAGGCCCGGTCGGTCCGCTGGGGCGTCAGCGGGCAGGAAGCGGGGGAAGCCGGCCAGTTCGACGACGGCGAAGAGGCCCCCCGGCACGAGGATGTCGTGGACCTTGCGCAGAGCGCGCTCGGGGTCGGCCATGTGGTGCATCGAGGCCGAAGCCCACACCAGGTCCGGCGTGCCGAGGTCGGGCCAGTCGGCGTCGAGGTCGGTCTGGACGGGACGGATGAGATCCGCCACCCCCGCTGCGCGCGCCTTCTCCTGGAGGCGGTGGAGATAACCGGGGGAGGAATCGACGGCGGTCACGTGTGCCTGGGGAAACCGGGCGAGCAGGGCCAGGGCGCCGGTGCCCGTCCCGCAGCCCAGATCCACGATCTGACGGGGTTCCGCATGGACGGGTAGCCAGGCGGTGATGGCGGCGATGTGCTCGGCAAGGACCTCCGCGTCCAGGTCGAGGAGCTCGGCCTGGCCGTCGATGTCGTGCGAGTGGTCGGGCTGATGCCCCAGGTGATGGCCGGGGTGCGCTTCATGCGGTGGAGTGGCGTTCACGACGCCATCCTGCATCGCCCATGCGCCAATGGCATCGCGGCTTGCCGAACGCGCAAGGCGATGCCCTTCTGATCTGCCGACTGCGCAAGCTGCCTACAGGGCCGGGGTGTGCCGCGTCCGTCACTGCTCGGGACGGTTCGTGTCCTCGTCGCCGTCACCGCGCTGGTGACCGCGGCGGGCGTCCCGGTCGAAGATGCCCAGGATCTCGCAGGGGCCGCCCTCGGCGCCGATGGCGTGCGGCAGCATCGTGGGGAACTCCGCGGCCTGGTTGGTCTCGACGCGGAAGCGGCGGTGGCCCAGCATGAGCACCGCGGTGCCGGACAGGACGACCAGCCATTCGCGTCCGGGATGAGCGCGCATGCGTGACGGGTTGTCGGGCGGCGGCTCGGTCATGCGCTGGCGTACGACGACCATGCCGGGATCGGCCTTGATGGGCCAGCGCATCGTGCTGTGGGCGCTGTCGATCATCGGGCTGATGACCACGTCGTCGGACGCGTCCTCGACGAGCTGGTCGAGAGTGGTGTCCAGGGCGCGGGCGAGCGTGACGAGGCTGTCCAGCGCCAGGCGCCGCCGGCCGTTCTCGATGCGGCTGAGCGTGGACTGGCTGAGATGGGCGCGCTTGGCCAACTCCTCCAGCGACCATCCCTGCGCGACCCGCAGCGCGCGGATTCGTTTGCGCACCAGGCCGTCCAGTTCTCCATCATCTTGCGTCATAAGCAAGATCCTATGCCCTTCGAGCAAACACGACTAGCTTCCGTGCAGATGGGGCGGACGGCGGCGCCACCCACCGACATCCGCCCGCACCGGAGCACCACGCGACCTCACCTCTGTGGCGCGCGGCTCCGCATTCCCCGTCCGATGCGACCCGCTCGCCCGGCGCGCAGTCTGCATGCCCTTTGAGAGGAAACCATGAGTATGAACCAGTCTCCGCAGGTGGGAGCCGCCGGAGCTGCCGAAGCCGGGGGAGCCGCCCCCGGCCAGGACTCACCGGACCCGCGCCAATTGCGCACGATCCTGATCGCGGTCTGCGTCGCGTTGATGGCCGTCATCGCCTCGGTGTCCGGGCTGAACGTCGCCCAGCCCGATCTGGCCGCGGCTTTCGACGCATCACAGAGCACGATCCTCTGGATCATCAACGTCTACACCCTCGCCCTGGCCGCCCTGCTGCTGCCGCTCGGCGCGATCGGTGACCGGCTGGGCCGCAAACCCATGCTGATCGCCGGTTTGGGCGTTTTCGGCATCGCCGGCGTGCTCGCGGGTCTGGCCCCGTCGGCCGAGGTCATGCTCGCCGCGCGCCTGCTCGGCGGCGTCGGCGCGGCGATGATCATGCCGATCACCCTCGCGGTGATCACCTCCACCTTCCCCGCCCGGGAACGGGGCCGGGCGATCGGCGTCTGGACCGGTGTCGCCGGAGGCGGCGGCATCCTCGGCATGTTCCTGTCCGCCGCCCTCGTGGACCTGGCCAGCTGGCGGTGGCTGTTCGTCCTGCCCGTCGTCCTGGTCGTCGTCGCGCTCGTCATGGTGCTGCGCTCGGTCCCCGACTCCCGCGAGGCCTCCGGGCACCCCTTCGACATCGTCGGGGCGCTGACCTCCGTCATCGCCGTGATCGGCCTCGTCCTCGTCCTGCAGGAGGGGCCGCTGCGCGGCTGGACCGACCCCGCCGTCCTGATCAGCCTCGCCGCCGGGATCGCCGCCACCGTCTGCTTCGTGACCTGGGAACTGCACCGCCGGGACGCCTCCCTGCTGGACGTGCGCCTGTTCCGCGAGCGCGGCCTGGCCGGCGGCTCCATCACGCTGATGACGGTCTTCGGCGTACAGGCCGGCATCTTCGTGGTCCTGTTCCCCTTCCTCCAGGCCGTGCTGGGCTGGTCGGGGCTGATGTCCACACTCGCGCTCATGCCCATGGCCGTACTGATGATGGCCGCCTCGGGCCTCGCCCCCAAGATGGCCGCCCATGTCGGCCCCCGCGCGACCATGGCGACGGGCATCCTGCTGGCGGGCGCCGGCCTGGCGCTCATGGCCGGAATCGTCTCCGTTGACGGCGGCTACCTGTCCATCCTCCCCGGCATGCTCGCCATGGGCATCGGCATGGGCCTGTCGATGACTCCTTCGACCGAGGCCATCACCGCATCCCTGCCGCGCGAACGCCAGGGCGTCGCGTCTGCGCTCAACGACGTCACTCGGGAACTCGGTACGGCATTGGGCGTCGCCTTGCTGGGCACCCTCCTGGCCGTCGGCTACCGCAACGCCATCAACGGCAAGCTCGACGGCGTCCCTCCGAGCACCGCCGCCACCGCCCGTGAGGGTGTTGCCAACGCCATGCAAGCGGCCAACGGCGCGGACCCGCATGCACCCACACTTGTGCATGCCGCCCAGCAGTCGTTCGTCGAGGGCTGGCAGCAGTCCATGTGGGCAGGCGTCGCCGTCATGGCAGCCCTGTTCCTCTTCGTCCTAGCCCGAGGCCCCAGGCGCGGCGCCCCCACGGCCGACCACACAGAACCCATCAACACGATTACTTCGTAAAGGCCCCGCACAGCCTTCGGCCAAATGACGTGCCGCCGCCACGCTGACCGACTCCGGCCATACGTGTATCGAGTACACGACAAACCCATCCGTTGACGGGTGATTGGGCGGTAACTTGGGCGAGCCGGTGCGTCCCGGCCGGATCAGGTCCGCGGACGGCGCGTCATGTCGGCACTGTGCTACGAAGTGTGCGCAGCTTGAAGCGGCGAAGAATCTCGACGAGGAGATCTGTTGGCGGCGACAGCGACCGATGAGCGTCCCGTTCCCGGCGCCCTTGTGCAGGTGCGCGGCCAGCGGTGGGTCGTGAGCACCGTCGACGGCCAGGAGAAGAGCACCCTCGTCACCCTCCAGTCCGTCGAGGACGGGCGCTACGGCGAGACCCTCTCCGTCATCTGGGAGGTCGAGCCGGGCCGCCGCACCCTGCCGTCCGGGTCGCTTCCCGAGGTGGGCCAGGGCAGGTTCGACTCGCCGGAGCGCCTCGCCGCGTTCCTGGACGCGGTCCGCTGGGGCGCCGTCGCGTCCGCCGACGTGAGAACGCTCCAGGCGCCGTTCCGCTCCGGCGTCGCCATCGAGGACTACCAGCTCGAACCGGTCGCCCGCGCGCTCGACGCCCCCCGCGTCAACCTCCTCCTGGCCGACGACGTCGGCCTCGGGAAGACGATCGAGGCGGGCCTGGTCGCGCAGGAGCTGCTCCTCCGCCAGCGCGGACGCAAGATCCTCATCGTCTGCCCGGCCGGCCTCACGGTGAAGTGGCGGGACGAGATGGCCGAGAAGTTCGGCCTGGAGTTCACCGTCGTCGACTCGGAGCGGTGCGCGCAGGTCCGCCGCACGCACGGCAGCGCCGCGAACCCGTTCGAGGTGTACCCGCAGGCCATCGTGTCGCTGCCGTGGCTGCGCGGCGCGAAGGCGCAGCGCCTCCTGGACGAGGTCCTCCCGGCCGACGGCCCCACCTACCCGCGCACGTTCGACCTCCTCATCCTGGACGAGGCCCACCACGTCGCCCCGGCCGCGCCCAAGCAGATCTACGCGGTCGACTCGCAGCAGACGAAGCTCATCCGCAGGCTCGCGCAGCACTTCACGCACCGGTTGTTCCTGTCCGCGACCCCGCACAACGGCTACCAGGCGAGCTTCACCGCGCTCCTGGAGATCCTGGACGACCAGCGCTTCGCCCGCGGCGTCCCGCCCGAGGACTCCGCCGTCCGCGACACGGTCGTCCGGCGCCTCAAGCGCCAGATCATCGACAACGGCGACCCGCGCTTCAAGGCCCGCGACGCCCGTGCGATCCCCGTCGACTACCCCGACGACGAGCGCGAGATCCACGACCTGCTCCGCGAGTTCGCGCAGATCCGCCGCAAGCGGCTCAACAAGACCCGCGGCCGCCGCGCCGCCGACCTCGTCACCCTCCTGCTGAAGAAGCGCCTGTTCTCCAGCCCCGCCGCGTTCGCCCACACGGTCGCCGCTTACATGGAGACGCTGAAGACGAAGGGCCGCCACATCCTGCCGCCCGGGGACGAGTGGCTGGAGGGCTTCTTCGACGATGTCGCCACCCTCGACGACGAGTCCCTGGACGAGGCCGAGTCCGACGCCCTCACCCTCACCACCCCGCTCGTGGAGAGCCGCGACGAGGAACTGGCCCTCCTCCAGCGCATGCACGACTGGGCGTCGGCCCACGAGGCGCAGCCCGACGCCAAGGCCCGCAAGCTCATCGAGTACCTGGTGTCCGTCTGCCGCCCCGGCCGCGACTGGACCAACGAGCGCGTCATCGTCTTCACCGAGTACCGCGACACCAAGGACTGGCTCCGCGAGCTGCTCCGCGCCCAGGGTCTCGGCGGCGACCGCGTCGCCGAGCTCGACGGCTCCATGAACGCCCAGGAGCGGGAGAAGCTGCGGCTGGCGTTCCAGAAGGCGCCGCACGAGCACCCGGTCCGCATCCTGCTCGCCACCGACGCCGCCAGCGAGGGCATCGACCTCCAGAACCACTGCCACCGGCTCGTCAACTACGACATCCCGTTCAACCCGAACAAGCTGGAGCAGCGGATCGGCCGCATCGACCGCTACGGCCAGCGCGAGGTCCCGGAGATCCGCCACTTCGTCGGCACCGGATGGGACAAAGCCGTCGACTCCTACGAGGCCGACCTAGAGTTCCTGTCCCGCGTCGCCGTGAAGGTCGCGCAGATGCAGGAGGACCTCGGCTCCGTGAACGCCGTCCTCGCCGACGCCGTGCAGCGCCGCCTCCTCGGGGAGCGCGTCGACATGGACGCCGAGACCGCCAAGGCCGCGAAGAAGGACAACGTCCCGTCCGAGTCCGACGTCGGCGACCAGGTTCGCAGGCTCCGCGAGAAGCTGGACGAGACGGTCCGCGAGCTGCGCATCACCCCGCCCGGCATCAAGCGCGTCGTCGACACCGCCCTCGAACTGGCGCGCCAGCAGCCGCTCAAGAAGGCCGTCGACCCCGACGGCGGCGTCTACGAGGTGCCGGTCCTCACCGGGTCGTGGGAGCGCGCGTCCGCCGGGCTCCTGGAGAAGCTGCCGCAGGACGATCGGCCTCCCCGCCAGCTCCCCGTCACGTTCAGCCAGCAGGTCGCCAAGAACCGCGACGACGTCGTCCTCGCGCACCTCGGGCACCCGCTCGTCGCGATGTCCACCCGGCTGCTGCGCGCCGCCGTGTCCAACGACCGCATCGACCTGAACCGGGTCGCCGCCGTCACCAGCGACGACCCCGAGCTGGAGACGACGCTCGTCGCCGCGTTCTCCCGGTTCGTCCTCGTCGGCGCGGACGGTGTCCGCCTCCACGAGGAGGTCCTGCACGCCGGCGGCTGGGCCCCCGACGGGGGACGGTTCCGCCGCTGGGAGAGCCTCGGCCGCCTCGGCGACCTCCTCGACCGCGCCCTCGCGACCGGCGCCCCCGCGACCCCGCGCATCCAGGCCCGGCTCGCCGAGCGGTTCGAGTCGCTGCGCCCCGGCCTCGAAGGCGCCATCAAGTGGCGCGCCGACACCCGCCGCGAGTCCCTCGAACGCCGCCTCGACCAGCGCCGCGACGCCGAGTCCCGCCGCATCACCGCCAACATCGAGCAGTTCGCCGCGACGCTGCGCGCCCAGCTCGCCAAGGGCGACGAGGAGGGTGTCCTGTTCTCCAAGCTGGCGGCGGCCGGCCGCGAGGAGATCCGCCAGTACCAGAACGACCGCAGATCGTGGGAGATCCGCCTGCAACGCCTGGAGGACGAGAAGGCACTCGAACTCCAGCAGATCGAGGCCCGCTACGCGGGTCGCGAAGCACACTCGTTCCCCGTCGCGATCGTGTTCGTCGTCCCGAAGCGAGAGGCGCTCTGACAATGGCCCGGTTCCCCCGTCGCAAGGACGACTTCAACCACGCCGACTGGCTCGGTCTGATCGACCTTTCCGGGCCGTTCCTCAGCGTCCCCGTGCTGCGCCGCGTCTGGCCCGCCCTCGACACCCTCGACAAGGCCACCCGCGAACGCCTCCGCCAGGAGCACGCCGCACTTCCTGGACGCTCCTGGATCGACTACGTCCTGTGCGAGCTGCTCGGCTGGGACGAGCTCGTCCACTTCGAGGGCGTCGTCGACGACCTGTCCATGGACGTGCCCGAGCACGACACGACGATCATGCCGTCGTTCGCGCTCCGCGACCCGGGAGCCAAGGCCGACGGGGACGCCAAGACCGTCCGGCTCCTCGGCCTCGTCTGCGACGACCGCCCTACCCAGCGGATCAAGGACTCCGACTGGGCCGCGACCCCCGTCGACCGCCTCGCCCAGCTCTGCCGCCACCACGACGTGCAGCTCGGCCTCGCCACGGACGGACGCTGGTGGGCCCTCGTCTGGGCCCCGCGCGGCGGCGTCACCACCACCGCGGTCTTCGACTCGGTCAACTGGCACGAGGCTGCCGAACGCGACGTCGTGCGCGCGTTCGTGTCGATCCTGAACCGCGCCCGCTTCTTCTCCGTCCCGGACGACGAGACGCTCGTCGCCCTCCTGGAGGCGAGCAAGGACAACCAGGAGGACATCACCGAGGCCCTCGGCGTCCAGGTCCGCCAGGCCGTCGAGCTGCTGGTCGCCGCCATCGGACGCGCCCACACCGCCGACGTCGCCCAGGGCGGCCCCGGCATCGGGAACGTCTCAGCCCACGAGGTCTACCGGGGCGCCGTCGCCGTCATGATGCGCGTGGTGTTCCTGCTGTTCGCCGAAGAACGGAACCTCCTCCCGGCCGACAAGGAGCTATACCGGACGGCCTACTCCGCCGGCCTCCTCAGCGCCGAGTTGAAGCAGCGCGCTCGCGAAGGCACCGAAGACGACCTGGAACACACCTGGACCGGCTGGCACCGCCTGCTCGCCTTGTTCAACGCCGTGTACTACGGCGTTGAGCATCCTGAGATGACGATGCACGCCCACGACGGTTCCATCTTCGACCCGGTCCGTTTCGCCTGGCTGCCCCTCACCATCGACGACCGGACCGTCCTGCACATGCTCAAGGCGGTGCAGGAGGTCGAGATCGGCACGGGCAGGGCACGCGAGCCCCGCAAGCTTTCCTTCCGCGAGTTGGACGTGGAACAGATCGGATACGTCTACGAGGGCCTGCTGTCCTTCGAGGGCTTCTACGCCGAAGAGACGGTCGTCGGTCTCATCGGCAAGGCCGGGCTCGAAGAAGAGGTCGCCCTCCGCACGCTGGAGGAAATCGCCGCCATCTGCCCGGACGTTCCGTCGCTGGCCGCAAAACTCGCCACCGAATACAAGGACTCCCGGATCGGCTCCGCTAAGGCACTGGAGAAGCGCCTCGCGCCTCTCGCGGACGCCGACGCCCAGGAGGCCCGACGCAAACTGCTCGCCGTCACCGGAGGCGACTACCCGCTCGCCGAACGCCTGATGCCCTTCTTCGGCATCATCCGGACCGACCTCCGCGACCTTCCCGTGGTCATTCTCACGGACGCCCTGTTTGTCACCGAGTCGTCCCTCCGAAAGAACACGGGCACTCACTATACCCCGAGCAATCTCGCTAAGGATGTCGTTGTAGGAGCCCTTGAACCACTCGTCTACTCGCCAGGTCCGCTCCAGACGGGAAACAGCAAGGAGTGGAAGCCAAGGTCCTCGGACGAGATCCTCTCGCTCAAGGTAGCTGACATAGCCATGGGCTCGGCCGCGTTTCTGGTGGCCGCCTGCCGTTACCTCGCCGACAGACTCGTGGAAGCTTGGCTCCGTGAAGGTGACGACCGCGCCGAGGATTACAACCCCGACGCGGCCAAAATGGCCGCCGATGCCGACGCCGACCAGGTGGTAATCAACGCTCGCCGCCACATCATCGAGCACTGCCTTTATGGTGCGGACATCAACGAGATGGCTGTGGAGATGGCGAAGCTGTCGCTGTGGCTGGTGTCGATGGACCCGCACAGGCCGTTCACGTTCCTGGACGACCGCCTTGTCGTAGGCGACTCCCTGCTGGGCATCACGTCGCTCGACCAACTCGAAGTCATGCACATGGACGCCAAAGCCGGCCGGAAACTGCACGAGGACGAAGGTGCCCTCTTCGACCTGACCGCTGGAATACGCGAACTGGTCGGCCGCGTCGCCGACAAGCGCCGCGAACTGGTCGAGATCGAAGGCACCGACCTAGACAGGCTGGCCGCCAAGCGCGCCATGCTCGCCGAGGTCGAAAAGGACACCGAACGCGCCCGCCTCCTCGCCGACCTCACCACCGGCGCAGCCCTCGCCTACGCCAGCAGGGGAGCGGCTGGACTGAACACGGCCTCGACCTTGGCCGTCACCGAGGGCCTCAAGGTCATGTCCGGAGATGAAGCGGGCGAACTCGCCGCCCGCGACCAACTCAACATGTGGCTCCGCACTGACCTCCCCGACGGAGCCTTCGAGCGCCGCCCCATCCACTGGCCCTTGGTGTTCCCGGAGGTATTCGAAAGGGGTGGCTTCGACGCCATCATTGGCAACCCGCCATTTTTGGGGGGCAAGAAGATAAGTGGGTCCAGTGGATCGGCTTATCGAGAGTTCCTTGTTGAGGTACTTGGTGAAAGTGTACGCGGTAACGCGGATCTCGTTGCCTATTTTCTACTTCGGGCTCATGCTCTGCTTGGCCGCGACGGACAGGCGGCTCTCATTGCAACAAATACCCTGGCGCAGGGGGACACTCGAGAAGTAGGTCTTGATCGACTGGTGGCGAAGGGAGTGACGATTCGTCAGTCGATCAAGAGTCGCCCGTGGCCCTCGAAGTCGGCAGTTCTCGAATTTGCAGTGGTCTGGACCAGTCGATGCGCTCTGAAAGATAAGGCGCACAGGGTTGCTGACGGCATGGTTGTCCCAGGCATCACTTCTTCTTTGGATTCGCAGTCTAGGGTCGTTGGGGGTGCGCATCGGCTGGCTACAAATAAGAATATTGCCTTCATTGGCAACTTTGTGAATGGCATAGGGTTCGCACTCTCTGTAGAAGAAGCATCAGATCTGTTGGCTGAAGGTGAACGGTATCGAGATATTCTGTTCCGCTATCTGAACGGTCAGGATGTAAATTCGAGCCCGACGGTATCGGCTAGTCGATTTATCATCGACTTTCGAGATTGGCCTGTCGAAAGGGCTTCGGAGTATCCGAAAGCTCTTGATCGTCTGCGCCGCCTGGTCAAGCCGCACCGGGATCAGTTGCCTGATGCCAAGCGAATCACTAGGGAAAGATGGTGGCAGTACGAGAAGCTTGCTCCTGGGCTCCGAAAGGCCATCGATCCACTAGAGCGAGTAGTGGTTATCGCACTTGTTAGCAAGACTGTTATGCCAGTGATGGTGCCGACCGGGCAGGTCTTCTCTCACATGCTGGGAGTGTATGCGACCGATGACACTGGCATGTTGTCTCTACTGAGCAGTGCGCCGCATTACTGGTGGACTCTGTCGAAGGCATCGACATTGGAGACCCGGGTTCGCTATACGCCGTCGGATGTGTTTGAGACATTGCCATTGCCAGAAGTGACATCCGAGATGCGGGGACTGGGAGAGCGGCTAGATGGCTTCCGGCGGGATGTCATGCTGGCGCGGCAGGCTGGGCTGACGAAGACGTACAACCTTGTGCATAACCCGCAGTGCAGCGATGCGGACATTGTTGAGTTGCGAGGGATTCACAAGGCGATCGATGAGGCGGTGTGTCGGGCGTATGGGTGGGACGACCTGGTTTCGCGGCTTGACCACGGGCACCACAACATCGGACGCGAGACGCGGTACACCGTGGGTCACGTGATGTGGCGTGAGTTTGTGGATCGGCTGCTTGAGTTGAACCACGGGCGGTATGCAGCCGAGGTAGCCGCTGGTCTGCATGACAAGAGGGGCGGCAAGCGCCCAAGAGCCGGTGAGCAAGATGGGCTTTTCTAGCCCCTGTCGCTGAGTGCGGTGCTCGGGCTGTTGTCTGCTCGATCACGGCTCGGCTTTCGCATGGGCCAGCAGGCGGACGAGCGCATGGCTTCATGGGTGCGGCGTGCTGTCGTCGTGATCCCTCCCATGACGGAAGCACGCCGCGTAAGCGGTATTCGCGGGCAGGTCACGGTTGGATGCGTGACCAGATCCACTTGCCGCCGGCCGGGTCGCCGGTGACGCCGCACTTGGTCGACAGTGCTTGGACGATGTGCAGGCCCCAGCCGCCGTTGTCGTCGAATGCCTCCTCCGACAGGTCCAGGTCGTCGAGGGTGAGTTTCTTCATCGGCTTGGTCTGAGGGAGGGCGTAGTCGGCGTCCCAGACGGCGATGACGATGCCGTGCCTGTCCCGGCTGAGCTGGAGGCGGATCTCCTGGTGCGGCGTCTGCCTGGCCGCGTTCGTGACGAGCTCCGAAACGATCAGAAGCGCATTGTCGAGAATGTGGAAATAGTGCCAGTTGCGGATTCGTGCGTCCACAAGGGTACGTGCCAACCCCACTGCGGACGGTGTTCCCATAAGGGGCATAAGTAGATCCCCGGTCGCCGTCATCCCCATCGTCCCACCCTTGCCTGAGATTCCGTTTTCCTGTGACAAGGATCACCCGGCCGACTTAGGGTTTGCCTGTAGTCGCCTGAGCTGAATACAGGAAGTGTGAAAATGCCTATCGTGCGCGATCCCCTCAACCCCAAGCTCTCGATGTGGCACTTCCTGGCCTTCTACCTGCGCTTTTGGCGGGAGAAGGCCGGTCTCTCCCTCACTCAGTGCGGGGAGATCATGGGGGTCCAGCGCGGCACTGTTTCCAACTTTGAGGCGGGGCGGCGACGGCCACAGGAAGACCACATGCGGGCGCTCGACAAGTACTACGGAACCGGGTGGCTTTTCCAGCTATTGCTCTGGTTTGCCCGAATGGCGCATGATCCGAACTGGGGGAGGCAGCTCGTCAAATACGAGCAGGAGACGACCCTGATCAGGGCCTACCACGGCCAGGTGATCCCGCTCGCACTCCAGACGGATGAGTACACCTGGGCCTATGTCCAGGCCGGGACTCCGAAGGACTTCGAGGCGGAGATGGCCGAACGCGTCGCTCGGAAGAAGTCCTTTTTCAGCCGCGGGACCGAGGTCGAGATGTGGGCGACTCTCGACGAGAGCGTCCTCGCCCGTGAGGTCGGTGGTCCGGAGGTACAGAAGGCCCAGCTTGAACACCTGCTCGCCATGGCCGACCTGCCGCAGGTCAGCCTGCGCATCGTCCCGTTCAAGTCGGGCGCTCACCTGGGGGTTGATGGCTCGCTTCAGATTCTCAGCCTGGGAAGCCGGGACATCGCGTATTCGGGTGCCCAGAACGGCGGCCGCTTGATCGAATCGCCTGGCGAGGTCCGGGAATTGTCGGTTAAGTTCGACCGTATCGGCGCGAAGGCGGCCTCCCTGGAAGACTCGCGCGAGATCATCAAGCGGTACTTGGAGAGTTACGAATGAGCGTCCAGTGGCGTAAGAGCACTCACAGCGGCGGAGCAGATGACCAGCACTGCGTTGAGCTGGGAAGACTTGCGCCAGAGGCCGGGATCGGGGTGCGGGACAGCAAGGACCCGGACGGGGGACACGTCACCCTCTCAGGTGCCCAGTTCGCCAGCCTGATCGAGCAGATCAAGCGGGACTCGGCCTGCTGACCGTCCTCCCGCCCGGCAGGCCCGCACATCGGGTCGCTGCCCTCAACTCGCGTCGGGCTTAATCGCCTCCCCGGAAGACGGGGCGTTGGGCACCCGTTCGTCCTGCCTATGGCTTCGCCCTTGGCTGGGCAGCCAGGCCGTAGCGCGCTCCCTCAGGTTGCCGACGGCCGGTTCGCCTTGGCGGTACCCCAACGATCCGACCCTCGGCGCGTCGCCGCTCGGTCGTCCTGAAGTTCAGCCCCCATAGAGAGCGTCCCGCGCCCCTTCCCGGCTCGGCCGAACGCCTGACCCTTCCCCAGGGCCGGAACCAACGTCCCGTCCCATCCCGTCCGCTCTAGTTCCGATCTTGCGCCGCACGTCCCGTCCGGCCTGAGAAGCGATCCAACCCAGCGCCAGTCGGCCTGTCCCACCTGCATCCGCCCACGCCGGCGGCGCTCCCTCCTGGCTTCGGTGGCGTGCTCACATCGCGAACCACGCCCAGGGCCATGCTTGGAGCTGCGCTTGCGCGTTCCATCCGGGAAGCGCGCCGCCAGACAGCCGCGCGTCCTTTCCGTTGCCAGCTGCCGACGCACTCCGTGGTGCGCAGGCCCGAGTACGGGTAGCCGTTCAGGGCGTATCAGGCCAAGAAGTACTGGCCGTCGCGTCCAGACGGGTCCGTTGCGCGGAGGCTCTCGTAGAGGCCGCCCAGGCATCGTCCGGTGTCTTGGCCAGCAGAGTCGGTCTCGTGGAGCCTCCTGCCTGGATACGGCTGGTCATCCGGGGTGGTGGCGCCGGAATCGTCGATCACAAGGAGCGTGCCGAAGACCGCCTCGAACGCGGCGGCTTGCATGGTGCGCACGATGTCGTCGCGATCGGCTCCGGCGGCGAGCAGGCGAGCCGCCGGAGGGACGCTCTCCACCGCGCCCGGATTGCCCCAGCCGTCGAGAACCTCGTCCCAAAGGCGGCGCAGCAGCAGGAAGCTCGCCAGTTGGGGGATGTCTTCGGAGACCTCCGACTTGGCCCACTCCTCTGGCCCGTCGGCGCCGACTTGGGCGAAGCGGTCCCGCAGCGCGATCGCGGCGGTGCGTTGCTGCGTCGGGAGGCCGGCGAGCCACTGGTCCCAGGCTCTCTGCTCGTTGGCCATCGGATACCTGCATCGTGGAGGCCCTGTCCTTCAGGGCGGGGAGGGAACGCGGCTTGGTGCGGCATGGGGACCGTCCCGGGTTTGTCGGTGACTGTCTGTACGTTGTGCGCATGTCCCGGTACCGCTTGTGTCCGACCTCTCTGCAGGAGGCGGGGCTGCTGGAGCATTGCGGGCATGCCCGGTTCGTGTGGAACCTGGCCGTGGAGCAGCAGTCGTGGTGGACGCCGCGCCGTGGTCCCGCGCCGGGGTATCTCGCCCAGGCCCGCCAGTTGACCGAGGCCCGCGCCGCGAACCCGTGGCTGGAGGCCGGTTCGCAGACGGTGCAGCAGCAGGCGCTGCGGGATTTCGCGCAGGCGATGAGCAACTTCTTCGCGGGCACGCACCGGCGCCCGACGTGGCGCAAGGCCGGGTTGCACGAGGGGTTCCGGATCGTCGGGGTCCGTGGGCGGCAGTGGGACGTGCGGCGCCTGTCGCGCCGCACGGGTGAGGTGCGGGTCCCGAAGGTGGGGTGGGTGCGGTTCCGGTGGTCGCGGCCCGTGCCCGAGGGTGTGAAGTCGTTCCGGGTGACCCGTGACCGCGCCGGCCGGTGGCATGTCGCGTTCGCTGCGATCCCCGACCCGGTCCCCGCGCCCGGCAACGGGCAGGCGGTCGGCATCGACCGGGGCGTGGCTGTGTCCGCCGCACTGTCGACCGGGGAGACCTCGACCGTTGCGGGCCTGACACCCGGCGAGGCCGAGCGGCTGAATCGGCTGCTGCGGCGCCTGGCCCGCGCGAAGCGGGGGGGGTCCACCGCCGCAACCGGATCAAGGCCGCCATGGCCCGGCTCAAAGCCCGTGAGGCCGACCGCCGCAAGGATTGGGTCGAGAAGACCTCGACGGATCTGGCGCGCCGCTTCGACGTGATCGCCGTCGAGGACCTCAACGTGCGCGCGATGACCCGCTCGGCCAAGGGCACCATCGGGGCCCCCGGCGCGGGCGTCCGCGCTAAGGCCGGACTCAACCGGGGGATCCTGGCCAACGGGTGGGGGCAGCTCGCCGCCCGCCTCGAACACAAAGCACCCGGCCGCGTGATCCGGGTGAACCCGGCGTACACGTCGCAGACCTGCAACCCCTGCGGGCACCGCGCCCCGGAGAACCGCGAGAGCCAAGCGGTGTTCCGGTGCGTCGCCTGCGGGCACCAGGCCCACGCCGACGTCAACGCCGCACGCAACATCCGAGACACCGCCGTGGGACGCACGGTGGCAGCGCGGGGAGCCCTCCAGCCGGTAGGCGGGGCCGTGAACCGCGAACCTCAATCTGTTCTCCTGCCTGCGTAGGAGACCCGGTTGGAATCCCCCGCCTTCAGGCAGGGGAGGACGTCAAGGCGTATGAGGCCGAACTCCTCGCTCGCCTGGCTGTCGGCCTGGCAGAGGCTCGGGGCCAGGCCGACAGAAGAGGCGACAGTCTTCCTAAGACGCGGCCTGGCGTGCCACGCGGTAGCGGAGGGAGACGACTCTTGAGAAGGTGCGGGTCTCGACGAGTTCGAGATCCGCCTGGCGCTCGTGCTGGGGGTAGAACGGAATGCCGCCCCCGACCAGCACCGGGTAGACCCTGACCCGGTACTCGTCGATCAGACCCAGATCGGCGGCCTGGGCGGCGAGAGTCGCACCGCCGATCGCGATGCTGCCTTCCCCCGGCTCGGCCCGTAGCCGCTCGATCTCCTCCGCCAGGCCGCCGGAGGCCAGGCGGGCGTTGCCCTGCACCTCCGTCAGTGTGGTGGAGAACACCACCTTCGGAAGCGGATTCCAGAGCGCCGCCCATTCGCGCTCCGAGTCGTTGAACGATGAGACCTGGTCGCCGGTCTCCCAGTACAGCATCGTCTCGTAGAGTCGACGTCCCAGCAGGTGGACGCCGACCTCTTGGATCTCCTCGATGGAGAAGCGGAAGACCTCCTCGTCGGGCGCCGCCCAGTCGAAGCCGCCGTCCGGCCCGACGATGTAGCCGTCAAGTGAGACGGCCATCGAATAGGTCACGCTGCGCATCAGGCGCCCTCCTCGGTTACGGGTTCGACAGTACGACCGCCATACGCCGCAAGACTCATCACGGCCCGCAAGCCCCCTCCACGTCCTGACGGGAGCCCCCACCCGAAGGCGGGAAAGCCTGGTCCCGCTTGGCTCGTCGCAGTCGGCGAATCCCGGCGGGCGTCGCGACGGACGCTCTGGCGGGGGCGTTGAGGTGGATGGCCGTACTCGCACTCCCTCTTCCGCGGGCGCTTCCAAGGGCGCCGCGGAAGTGGGCTTCGCCCGGCCGCGCGCTTACCGCTGTACTGCGACCGGTGCTGGTCGGTTCGGCGTCACGCTCGGGTCGGGATCTCGGCCCACACCTCGTCCAGCGACAGGCCGAGGACCTCGGCGATCGCCGCGGTGGCGGGACACCGAACTGGAGAGACCTCGCCAAGCGGATGGCATAGATCGTGACAGTGGCAATTGGGACACCACATATTTCTGCAAATAGGTCAGCTCCACATCACTTGTATGTAGTTGACTGCACTCGTTATTTGCCTATGCAAGCCCTCAACTATGCACGAAAGTGGCCGCCTGTCGGCCCCAGGCCGCTCTGGGACGCATGTCGACTCCCAGGACGTCGACTTGCGCACGTGCAGAGTTCGCACGTGCGCGATTACATGGGGCGCGGTTCTGTCGTGACGTAAGCCCCGCGCGTCCAGGGCCGAGCCTGGCGGGCTGCCCGACCGTTGTCCTGGGAGCCGGCCCGCCTCCCCAGTGGAAGGGCTGACGGAGCGTGGGCGTGGACAATCCTTCTGGTGGGCCGGGCAAAGGCCCCGAGACCACCGACAAGCCCACTCCACCCGACACCGGCGGCACGTCATCGCACGACCATCCCGGAGCTGACGGGAAAACGCCCCGCATTGACAGCCTCGTCGCAGCAGGCTGGACGTTTCCCGGACGACCCGAGGCCGGTACCAGGCAGCCCGGTGATCGCGGCCCTAAGGCCGACGACTCAACCGCCGACCCGACCCGCGACAAGCCACAGGCGCAGGGTGGCTCCCCAGCCGAAGCGAAGCCGGACGTCAGGAAAGACCTCGAGGTCGACAAGAACGACTCCGACCCGCAAACGATCGAATCTGACGACGATGAAACCGACCCGGCCCAGACCGACAACGGTGACCCGGAGGCGAAAGAGCCCGACCCGGTCGAGTCCGAGGACCTACGCCAGGACGAGAGCGATCGCGGCAACGACGACCAGGAATCCGAGACCGGCCGATCCGAGACCGGAAAGGCCGGTGCCCAGGGAAATCACGACAACAAGGAACCACGTCCCCAAGACAGCGTCAGCTCCACCGGCGACAAGACCGACGGCCCCCAACCATCCCAGCGGCCGCCTTCCCGCCTGGAAAGCCTCGCCCGCGCCCGCGAAGCACAACAAGAGTACGCAGAACAGCTACGCGCCAAGGCCCAAGGCGCCCTTCCCTCCAACGAAATCGGGCAAGAAGCTCTGAGCGGACAGGGCGACCAAGAAGCCCCACTCCAGAACCGGGGCACGGGAGGGCGGGAGCTCGAGCCAGAAGCGCAGCCGCCAGTCACCGAGACGCCTCCCGCCGACGAGGACGACAGCGGCGACAACGACGCCGAGGGCAACGGCGACGACAGTGGCGACGACGGCGGCAACGTCGATACGTACAGCGGCGGTGACAACGACGACAACGACGACGAGAACGGTAGCCCGCCAGAGGAACAAACGGATTCAGCGAAACAGAGCGGCGCCCCGCCCGACTCGAGAGAGACGTCCCCTGTCACTGAGGAGCAACAGCGATCCTTCGATCAGATCAAGCAGCGTCTCGACGGTCTCAGTAGGAGAAAACAGCTAGAGGAAGTCGGCAAAGGTTTCGAAAGAGACGGTCTGAAGTACAAGCCTGAAGCCGGTCTGCTCGCGACCAAGAAGCACGGTGTCGACTGGTCTCAAGGTCCGGCTCGCGCGATAGAACAAAATCAACCGCAAGGGCGGTTCGGTAGTGCAGCAGACGTCCAGTACGCGACGGAGCGCGGAGCCGAACTAGGACCGAGCAAGAAGGGATTCTTCAGGCTGCCCGAAGGGCATGACTGTGTAGAGTATCATCCAGATGGCACGACAAGCATACCGGACAGCCTTTTCGTCAAGGTGTACCGTACCGGCAAGGTCCACGCTTACCCGCTGACCCGATAGGGGCAGGCATGAATTTTCGGCTACAAACAGGAAACCCTGAGACCCTGGAGGTCGCGTCGGCCGTGGACATGGCGGACGCGACAGCTGAAATGTATCCCATGGGGACCGAAGACGCCATCTTGTTCTGGAACTGGGTTCCCGTCCAACTCGAATACCGTTACGACATTCCCGTCCTGCTTGATGACCTGGTTCCGCTACTTGAAGATGTCCAGAACCCGGAAATCTCCCAGACGGAAGTCTACTGGGGATCGGACACTTTCTCCGCTGAATGGAACATCGTCCGCGATGGCGATTCGCTCAGAATCGATTCGCGCTGGGACAGTGTTCATGGAAGCTACGAATCTCTCCTCAACGACCGAAGTCAGTTGACCGTAAAAATCGATTCCTTCGTAGCCGAGTGGCTGAAAGTGCTCCGCCGGATCACATCCGACCTCGCCGCCCGCCACGTACGCCTGGAAGATGATGACATCGCTACTCGGGCGAAAAAGTTGTTGTCGAAGTCGGGCTGACCTCCAGCGTCCCCGCACTTCAACTGAACGGCGAAAGATTTAATGACTCCTATGAAGAGCGGCATCTGCTCGGTGACACCGAGGTGACCCGACTGCTCGGTGGCGTTGAACTGAAACCTGTCCCCGCCGCGTTTGCTGAGCTCGGCTGGGAATTCTAGCGAGAAAGATCGCGGTGGAGGCGTATTCGGAGTTGGATGCCGTCGCCATTGCTGAACTGGTGACAGAAAGGGACGTCTCGGCGGTTGAGGTCATGCAAGCGGCGCTCGAACGAAAGTGGGCCGCTGAACCGACGCTGCGGGCGTTCCGGCAAGATTTCGCCGCGCAAGCGCTTGCGGATGCGAAAGAGATCGACCGCGTTGTGGCCCAGGGGGCGCGGTTGCGGTTGGCCGGAGGGCCCATCGGGGTCAAGGCCTGGGATGGGCTGGATGATTTCCAGGCGGTTCGGCTGAGGCAGGAAGGCTGTGTCGTCATCGGCCTCACTTCCGTGCCGAAATCGACCACCGAGTGGCAGACCTGGGGGTTTACGGAGCGCGGCCCGACGGTCAACCCGTGGCGTTCGGACCGGACGCCGGGCGGCTCCTCAGCAGGTTCCGCAGCCGCGGTGATGGCGGGGGTCGTACCGCTGGCCACTGCCAGTGACGGTGCGGGATCCACTCGCATCCCTGCCGCATGGTGCGGTGCCATCGGGCTCAAACCCACCAATGGGCGACTCCCGGCCCGCGATTCTGTGGGACTCAACGTTCCCGGTGCGATCGTCCGTTCGGCCAGGGACGCCGCGCTGCACATGTCCGTCCTCCTGGAGGAGGAAGCGATCGGAGTCGCCAGTGGCCAGGTTCTCGCAGCCACCTGGTCCGCGAATCTGGGGTATGCCGATGTCGACTCCGAGCAGGCGGAGATCGCTTGGGCGGCCGCTGCTCACCTGGTCGGCGCGGGCCATGTGAGATGGCATTGGGCCAGAGCCGATCTGCTCGACCCCGAACCTGCCTGGATTGCGATCCGTGGCGCCGGCGATGGCCTTGCCGATGCCGAAACCGTCCGGCGAGTCAACAACACGAGGCTGCAAGAGCTCTTCAACGATGTCGATGTGCTGTTCACGCCTACGACACCGGGGCCTCCACATGGGCACCAAGGCCCTGGCAGCACAATGTCGGTCAGTCTGACCTGGGCGTTCAACATCAGTGGACATCCCGCCATCAGCATCCCCGCCGGCCAGGCCGCCGACGGCACTCCGGTGGGGCTGCAAGCCGTCGCACGACACGGCGAGGAGGGTGTTCTCCTGCGTTTGGCCGCCGATCTTGAACGCCTGAATCCCTGGCCGAAACGGGCACAGCCGACCCGGCCGGAAGGTCGGCCCAGTTCCAGACTCCGCCCCTGACCTCCGGCTCGGGGAGGTCGAGGTGGCCGGTCATCACGGTGGCCGCTGCTGCGCAGCTGCCCCGCTGGGTGCCGTGGCTGCTCGTGCGGCACTCGATCTGATGCGGTCACGGTGACCGGAGGCGTCGAGGCGGAGAGACGTGCCGCGCCTCCTCGCCCGCCGACGTCTCCGACTCGGCCGCGAGAGCGAGCCTCCGAGAGGCCGCCCGATTACGCTGTATTGCGACCGGTGCTGGTCGGTTCGATGTCACGCTCGGGTCGGCTGATCTCGGCCCATACCTCGTCGAGGGAGAGGCCGAGGACCTCGGCGATCGCCGCGATGGTCGAGAAGGCGGGGGTGGCCACGCGGCCCGTCTCGATCTTCCGGAGGGTCTCCGGCGAGACGCACGCGTCGAGCGCGGTGTCGAGAATCGAGCGCTCGCCCCTGGCTCGACGCAGGAGGGCGCCGAGGCGCTGTCCGCGTTCGAGCTCCGCGGGGGTGAGCGGCAACCTGACCATGTTCCGATTATAGTACCGGTATAGTATGACCGGTATAGTTATTGGTGACGTGAGATGGGCGCCGCATGATCGAGATCCTGAACCCCAGTGAAGTGGCCCGAGCGAAGGACACGGGCGCCCTGGTCGCTGACATCCTGCAGACGGTGAAGAGCCGTACCACGGTCGGCACGAACCTCCTGGACATCGACCAGTGGACCAAGGCGATGATCCTCGAAGCGGGAGCGGAGTCCTGCTACGTCGACTACGAGCCGTCCTTCGGACGCGGGCCGTTCGGCCACTACATCTGCACGTCCGTCAACGACGCCGTCCTTCACGGGCTGCCGTACGACTACACGCTTGCCGACGGGGACCTACTGAGCCTCGACCTCGCCGTCTCCCTGGGAGGCGTCGCCGCGGACTCCGCCATCAGCTTCGTCGTGGGCGAGTCGAAGCCCCCGGAGAGCGTCGCGCTGATCAGCGCGACCGAGCGCGCCTTGAAGGCGGGGATAGCCGCCGCCGGGCCCGGGGCTCGCACGGGCGACATCTCCCACGCGATCGGCTTGGTCCTGCGTGAGGCGGGCTACTCCATCAACACCGAGTTCGGAGGCCACGGCATCGGATCGACGATGCACCAGGACCCCCACGTCTCCAACACCGGCCGCCCCGGCCGCGGCTACAAACTTCGCCCCGGGCTGCTTCTCGCACTGGAGCCCTGGGTCATGGCCGACACCGCCGAACTCGTCACCGACTCCGACGGCTGGACGCTCCGCAGCGCCACAGGCTGCCGCACGGCCCACAGCGAGCACACCATCGCCATCACCGACGTCGGCGCCGAAATCCTCACCCTGCCGACGCACGCGTAACCGTAAGGTCCAAACCACCCCCGCCCCTCCGCTCCTGGTGCGTTCTGCGCTTGGCAATGCCTGCTTGCTCGCATGCGCGGCTCCAGGGTCCGCTTCACGCCTCGCCCAGGCCTGTGCAAGGGGCGTGCCATCTGCTTCTCAGTCGCGGGCTCTGGATGTCCTGCCGCTGGCGTCCGGGCCCTGGGGCGAACCCACCCGATTCACCACCTCGCCGGGCGTCGGGTCCCTTCCGCTGCCGCTCGCACACCGACCGCATTCGCTCACCCCGAGCTGATGATTCCCGTGAGGCCCGTCTGTCCGACCACCACTGGACGCCTTTGCCCAGGTGATGGGGATGGTAGGCCAGACGAGGACGACACGCTTGCAGGCCCTTCGGCAGGAACGCCAATCGGTGGCGGCCCATGTCACGGCACCGTTGATCACGACAACCCGACCGCGGCGAATCGGGCATCGGGATTGCGTGCGGGAGTGAACACGCGCCCCACTCGACCTTCCGTGTGTCGCCAATACCTGATCACACGCCTTCATGGACCGTTCCGCCCCCAATGGCCGTTGTCGGACATCTCTCCGGATCGATCGTGGGGATGCGGGTGGCGATGTACGGTCCGAATGTTGCCCCCGCAACCACGCAACATCGTGTTGTGGGAACGGGAAACAGGAAATGAATCGTGTAACCGCTGACCGCGCTCATCGGAGCATCAAGCGGACAAAGTTCTAATAGTGTGTCAGCGTACTGTTCAATGACGGATTGGCTGGTCCGCCTCTCAGAATGCGGCCTATCATGGGCTCGCCATCCATCCGGATTTTCGGATGGGTATTAAGCAGAGAGGGTCATAGCGGATGTCGGACTATACCTGGGATCATTCGGACAACCTCGCGCACCAGGTCGAGGTGACGCAGGAGACCGTCCCCGGCAGGGTCGCGCTGACGGCGACCCAGCTCATCACCCGCAACGGCACGAACGGGCAGGTCCTGCTGGTCGACCCGCATCCTGGGGGAACCTGGGAGACGTGGATGACGCCCTACTCTTCGCTCGTCCTCGACGAGGATGCACTGAAGACCAAGGGGCAGGAACTGGGCGAGGACCTGCAGTTCTTGAGAATCTCACCAGGCGCCTCCCTCAAAGATCTCGCCGACTCACTCGACCAGCTCGCCTCGGTCTACGAGCAGGAGTACCGGCAGGCGCTCGAGCAGGACCTCAACAACGTGCTTCCCGACCTCACCGGCGGCTGGCACGGGGAGCCTTTCTACACCACCTACTCGCTGAAGTTCTCTCACACGTCGCAAAGCTTCACCGCGTACAGGTTCGCCTTCTACCACGCCGACCTCCCGGTGACCGATGTCGCCGTCGACCACATCTGGGTGGACATCGACGACTTCAGCACCGTGGAGAAGTCCCCTGCGCAGATCAACGGCAAGGAAGTTGCCTCGAACGTCCCGGTGGCCGTTCGGCAGCTGCTGAGTCACATGAAAGAGTGATGAGGAGCGTCGGGTGACCTACCAGATCATCGGCACCGAGCACGCCGTGACGCGGCTGTCGGAACCCCCCTCGCAGATCTGGGTGATCGCCTCCCTGGAGATCACGGTGCGCCAGGGCGGCAAGACGCATCTTCTCCTGACGTTTCCCAGCTATCCGCTGAAGAGCGGGCATGTTTCGCCGCCGCATGACGAGGGCTACTGGAGCCCGCCGTTCGTGGCCTATCCCGTGCCCATGACGTTCTCACCGCCGACCACGGTGGGCTCGCTGCACAAGCTCGCCGCCGCGCGTATCAGCGACGACGCCATGAAGACCGATCTCGCCCACCTGGCCTACCAGATGGGCCTGCGAGACACCGAACTGGAGTATCGCGGCTCCTTCTTCGAGCTGAAGAAGTCTCCCCGGTCACCGGAACTGGTGAAGGCCTACAAGATCGTTCGCTATGGGCTCACCGGCGTGGACGAGGCCTGCCTGCGCAACCTCGCCGACCCCGACATGCGCCGTGGCTATGTGTACCTCCCGCTCGACGAGTACGAGGAGATGACCAGGCCTCTCCACAGTGACCTTCACGGCCGCACCGAACGCTGGTTCCTGGGGAAGCCGCTCATGAGCGATGTGGAGCACATCGTCTCCGACCGCGGTTGCCGCAGCATGATGGCGGCGAACGCGATCGACATCGACACGGCGCTGTTCTCCCGGCGCGAGACCGGGATCCTGTGCGCGGTCGACCTGGCCGGATACGGCGGCGCCCTCAGGTACGCACGGGAGAACATGCACTCCTTCCGGGAGACCTCCGACATCATCCAGGAGACCTTCCGCAAGTCCGTCGCCACACGCTTCGACCGGATGCTGGCCCGGCTCGGCACCACCCAGGTGCAGACCGCGGGAGACGGCTTCGTCGCGGCCTTCCCGCGACGGTCCTTCGAGAGCGTCGCCGACACGGTCGACGAGCTCCTGGAGGAATGGCGTGCCGTGGTCCGCCGCATCGACGACCTGAACGAGGCGATCAGGAATCCCCGGTACCGGGTCGGGTCCCGGATGGCCCTGCACTACGGGGAGTACGAGTACGGGCGCATCAGCGGCGTGGGAAGCTTCGCCCTGGCGTTCGACGGCGCGGCGATCATCGAGGTCTGCCGGCTGGAACAGGCGCTCGCGATCGCCATGCGGGAGGGGCTCGCGCCCGCGGGTCCCATCCAGCCCACCGCGCTCGCACCCCGCCAGAACAACCTGCTCATCAGCCCCGGCATGCAGGACGTCCTCGGAAGCGGCTGGCGCCCCCGCGACGACGGCTACCTGCACCTCGGCGAGCTCGACCTCGTGGCGAAGGAGTTCATCGGCCACGGCAACGTCTGGCAGGTCGCGGCGTGAACCTGCCGCCGCGCCTGGCGCCGGACGAGCCGGCCGAGTCGCTCGCACGCACCCTGCGCGGCGCGGGGCCGGGCGCCCAGGCCCTCGCCCTCGACCTGGTGGCCGAGGTCTCCAAGGCCATGGACGCCGGTGACCCGCGTGTCTCGGCTCTCGTGGAGCGCCGCGCCCGCCTCCACGCCAACGGGTTCCTCAAGTTCGTCCTCGTGGCGGCGGACGAATGGTCGTCGCCCGACCTGGCCGGGCACAAACTGGTCCTGCACGCCTGGCACGACTCGACCGCCGGCGGCAGGGAGAACGTCCACGACCACCGGTGGCCGTTCTGGAGCACGCTCATGTGCGGCCGACTTCTTTGGGAGAGCTACTCGCTGTCCACCAGGAGTGAAGCCGCCCCGACTCACGTCGCATGCGAGTACCGGAGCCCCGGCGAGGCCGCCAGCTACGAGATGCTGCCGCGAGGCCCCGCCGTGCTGGACCGCGGGTTCACCGCCACGATGCCGGCGGGCACGGTATTCCACCTGAGCGAGACCGAACTGCACAGGGTCGCCAGGGGAGGGCCGGGCCTGTCCGCGACGCTGTTCCTCCAGGGACCTCCCGTGCGCCCCGCGACCAACGTCTACATCCCCGTCTCAGGTGAGCGGTCGCGACCGGAGACCGTCATGCGGAGAAGCACGATCAGGGAGGAGGTCGAGCACCTTCCGGTCGACCGGGTACGGCGCTTGGTCAAGGATCTGCTCGACCGGCCGCGGTGAGACCGTCCGGCCACGGTGACGGATCACGCTCCCTCACCGGGTCGACGGCCGAGTTCCCTGCGCACCGCCGCCTCTAGGCCGCCCGCGTCACCGACGCGGCGGAAGTCCTCCACCCGCAGATTGCGGAACATCACCTCCGGTGGTCGATGCTCCGAGCTGAGCCCGATGTCCCCCAACGCGCACACGTCCCCGGGAGGAGCCGGCAGCTCACCCGAGACGACGAACAACTGGACATGGGGGAGTCCTGCCCGATGGGCCGCCAGTAGACGATGCACCCCGTCGATGACGACGAGGTGCATCCCGTGCTCTTCGGCGACAGGCGGAATGAGGAACGCGAGGCCGCCATGGTCGGCCACCCGGAGCGGGAGATAGGGCGCCACCCCCGCGTCCCGGTAGGACGCCAGGAGTTCCTGGGCCGAGTCGAGCCGCTGGCGTCTCGCCACATGGACGATCGACCGCACGTCGGCGAGGCGGATCTCCTGCCATCCCAGTCTCGCGTCGCCGTAAGGGGTCGGCCACATGGCCGCCAAAGCGGACGCGACCACCGGCCCGAAGTGCTCCGGCGACACTGGCTCCACGACGTCCTACCGGCCTTCCAGCGCCTCCATCGAAGCGTACAACTGCGAGACCAGGGCCGCTTCGACCTCTTCGGCGAGCCCGTCCGCGGCCCTGATCGCCTTGATGCAGACTCCACCCAGCAGTCGATGGGTCGCCCGAAGCTCCTCCTCGGTGAGGGCACCGGCGACCCCGGGGGCGAGATCGGCCGCCGGATCGGTCAACGCATCGTCGGCCACGCAGTGGCTGAACCACCAGGATCCGCGCATGCCCAGCAGCAGGTTCACGACCTTCGACATCCGGTAGCGGGCCTGGACCGTGCGGCCTCGGGCGACGCTCTTGGTGACGCCCGCGTACTCCGATGCCAGTTGCACCGCCATCCGGACCGCGTGCGCCTCCCGGGCCCCGCGCCTGCGGCTCTGCGCGAGAAGGACCCGGTTCAGTGCGTCGAACCGGCCGTCCGGGTCCCACCGGAAGTCGGTACCCTCGCGCAGCGGAGTCGCGGGGCCCGAGCCGTCCTCGAAGAAGAGGTCGCAAAGACCGGTCTCGCTGCTCATGACGGTGTACTTCAAACCGAACTCCGGGACGAGCGCGGGATACGTCACAGCCGTGCGCCCGGGGAGCAGATCGGTGAGATGGTCCGGCGGCGTCCTGTAGAGCGCGGTCAACTCCTCCGGGGCTACCAGGAAGAAGAGGTCGATGTCGGAAAGCCCGTCGGCCGTCCCCCTGCCATGCGACCCGCCGACCGCAATTCCGAGCACCCTCCCCGTCGCGGCCGAGGCACGAATGAACGGGGCGAGCCACCCGGGTTCCGCGCTGCTGTCCATTCGCCATCTCTAGCGCGAATGATGACTTTCAGTCAATGATCGTGGTCGATCTTTACTCCGGATGCCTTACGTGTGCCCCTCTGGTCTCCTGAATCGGCCATGGCGGAGGGACGTGCAGGCGAGAGGCATCCGCCGCCGAGGGCCGCCATTGGACAGCAGAATGACGGCACATCAGCGCGGCCGTAGACGGGGAGTCGTTCTCGACGTGAGATCAGTCCATTGAATCGGCCGCTACTCGGTGAGTCGTCCGAGCGCAAAATATGTGGTAAGTCGAGGAATGCCAAGCGCGCGGCCGTATGTGGTCGGTCTGCCCCTCCGGGTGTTTGCCGGGGTCGGTGCGACGGGCACCCCCATCAATGCCCCTCGCCTGCGGTTCGTGACTTCGTCATGCTGCGGCGAAAGGGGACGGTGAATGGCGCGGTTCACCAGGCGGACGAAAGACTTCGATCACGCGAAGTGGCTCGGCCTGATCGATGTCTCCGGCCCGTTCCTCAGCCTGCCCGTACTCCGCCGCACCTGGACCGCCCTCGACGCGCTCGACAGGTCCGTCCGTGAGCGCCTCCGCCTGGAGCACGCCGCCCTGCCCGGACGGCCGTGGATCGACTACGTCCTGACCGAACTCCTCGGCTGGGGAGACCTCGTCCATTTCGAAGACGAGGTCGGCGACCTCGCCATGGAGGTCCCCGCCTACGACGCCACGGTGACGCCGTCCTTCGCGCTGCGCGAGCCGGGCTCGCAGGCCGCTGCGGACGGTAAGTCGATCCGCGTCCTGGGGCTCATCTGCGACGCGCACCCGAACCAGCGGATCAGGGGCTCAAACTGGCTGGCCACCCCCGCCGACCGGCTCGCGCAGCTCTGCCGCCACCATGAGATCGACCTCGGCCTCTGCACCGACGGACGCTGGTGGGCGCTGATCTGGGCGCCCCGTGGCAGCGTCACCACGACGGCCGTGTTCGACTCGGTCGGCTGGCACGAGGTCGCGGAACGCGTCGTCGTCCGCGCGTTCGTCTCCATCCTCGGCCGGGCCCGCTTCTTCGGCGTCCCCGACGAGGAGACGCTTCCCGCCCTCCTGGACGCGAGCAAGGACAACCAGGAGGACATCACCGAGGCACTCGGAGTCCAGGTCCGCCAGGCCGTCGAACTCCTGGTCTCCGCCATCGGCCGCATCCACAGCATGGACATCGCCCGGGGCGGCCCGGGAATCGGTGACATCCCCGCCCACGAGGTCTACCGCGGCGCCGTTGCTGTGATGATGCGCGTGGTGTTCCTCCTCTTCGCCGAGGAATGCGGACTCCTGCCCGCGGACAAAGAGCTCTACCGGAACTCATATTCAGTGGGGCGCCTTTGCGCCCAGCTTGAGGCTCGGGTGCGAGACGGCAGTGAAGAGGACCTGGAGCACACCCACGCCGGCTGGTCCCGCCTGCTCGCTCTCTTCAACGCCGTCTACTACGGCATCGACCACCCTGACATGCCCATGCAGGGGCATGACGGCTCGATCTTCGATGCCGATCTCTACCCGTGGCTCCCCGCCACCGTCGACGACCGGACGGTCCTGCACATGCTCCAAGCCGTGCAGTACGTCCAGATCGGCACGGGCAAGTCACGCGAGCGGCGCAGGCTGTCCTTCCAAACCTTGGCGGTCGAGGAGATCGGATACGTCTACGAGGGCCTTCTCTCGCACGACGGCTTTTACGCCACGGAGACGTTTCTCGGGCTGGTCGGCAAAGCAGGCCTTGAGGAAGAAGTAGCATTCAGCGCCCTGGAGGACATGGCCGCCTCCTGCCCGGAGGTCGCCATGCTCGCCGACAGACTCGCAACCGAGTACAAGAAATCCGGAATCGGCTCCGCCAGGGCCCTGGAGAGGCGGCTAGCGAAGCTGCCGGACGCCGACGCGCAGGAGGCCCGCCGCAAACTGCTCGCCGCCACGATGGGCGACCATGTCCTGACCGAACGCCTCCTGCCGTTCTTCGGCCTCATCCGCCGGGACCTCCGCGACCTGCCGGTGGTCATCCTGCCTGACGCCTTGTACGTCACCGAATCGCCCGTACGGAAGAACACGGGTGCCCACTACACCCCCGGCTTCCTCGCCAAACAAGTGGTGGAGGGCGCGCTGGAGCCGCTGGTCTACTCTCCGGGCCCGCTCCAGACCTCGGACACCAAGCGCTGGAAGCTGAAGTCTTCAGACGAGCTCCTCTCGTTGAAGATCGCCGACATCGCCATGGGCTCGGCGGCCTTCCTGGTCGCGGCCTGCCGCTACCTCGCCAACCACCTCGTCAGCGCATGGATCCGGGAAGGAGACGAACGCGCACGCGCCTACAACACCGAGCCGTCGGGCCAGACGACCGACGCCGACGCCGACCCGGTGGTGATCAATGCTCGCCGCCACGTCATCGAGCACTGCCTCTACGGCGCGGACATCAACGAAATGGCCGTGGAGATGGCGAAGCTGTCGCTGTGGCTGGTGTCGATGGACCCGCACAAGCCGTTCACGTTCCTGGACGACCGCCTCGTCGTCGGCGACTCCCTGCTGGGCATCACGTCACTCGACCAGATCGAAGTCATGCACATGGACGCCGAGCGCGGCCGGAGGCTCCACAAGGACGAAAGCGCCCTGTTCGACCTGACCGCAGGGATGCGTGAACTCACCGGACGGGTAGCCGCCAAGCGCCGCCGCATCGTCGGCATCGACGGCACCGACCTGGGCAGGCTCGAAGCCAAGCGGGCGATGCTCGCCGAAGCCGAGAAGGACCTCGAACGCGCCCGCCTCCTCGCCGACCTCGCCACCGCCGCCGCCCTGGCCCATGCAAGCAGGGGAGGCACCGGCCTGGACGCCGCCTCCAACCTGGCCGTCACCGAAGCCCGGAAGGTCATGTCCAGCGACGAGGCGAGCGAACTCGCCGCCCGCGTCCGTCGCGACACCTGGTTGAGCGCAGACCGGTCGGCCAATGCCTTCGAGCCCAAGCCGATCCACTGGGCCCTGGTATTTCCGGAGGTCTTTGCAAAAGGCGGCTTCGACGCCATCATTGGCAACCCTCCATTCCTTGGTGGCCAGAAGATAACCGGAAGCCTGGGAGCCTCCTACCGCGAGGCCCTAGTTCACCTGATCGGACGAGGTGCCCGGGGCAGTGCAGACCTGGTCGCCTATTTCCTCCTGCGGTCTCACGATCTACTGAATCCTGCCGGACTGACTGGCCTCATAGCGACCAATACCATAGCTCAAGGGGACACCCGGGAAGTCGCCTTGGATCGACTTGTCAACGACGGCGTAACGATCAGGGGATCTGTGAAGTCGAAATCCTGGCCCTCGAAGAGCGCCGCGTTGGAATATAGTGCCGTCTGGACCACTAAAACGAACTTGGGGGAGAAGTCCGAGTGTATTGCGGACGGTGTGCGCGTCAGCGGAATCACCTCCTCGCTCGATCCGGAATCACGTGTCAACGGGCCTGCGCGGCGACTCGCTTCAAATGCCGGGATATCCTTTCAAGGGTCCATCATTCTCGGGGTCGGCTTCACGATGGATCCGGGTGAGGGTGAGCGGCTGGTCGAGTTCGATCGGCGAAATCGTGAAGTGTTGGCGCCATACCTCAATGGCCAGGATCTGAATAATCGGCCAGACCTTTCGGCCTCTCGTTGGGTGATTGACTTCCATGACTGGCCGGAGAGTAGAGCCCAGGCGTACCCGGAATGCTATGAGCGCGTTGCGCGCCTGGTGAGGCCTGCGCGGGAATGTAGCAATCGCAAGGTCTATCGGGACCTTTGGTGGCAGTATGCCGAAAAGCGGCCCACGCTGGTTGCGGCGTTATCGAGTATGCGAAGAGTGATCGCAATCACTCTCGTCAGCAAGACCGTCATGCCGGTTATGGTGCCGACCGGTCAGGTCTTCTCCCACATGCTGGGCGTCTTCGCGACCGAGGACACTGGCATGTTGGCTCTCCTGAGCAGCGCGCCGCACTATTGGTGGACACTGTCGCGCGCCTCAACGATGAAGACCGACGTTCGTTACACGCCGTCCGACGTGTTCGAGACGTTGCCGTTACCGGAGATGACGTCCGAGATGCGGGCGCTGGGGGATCGACTGGACCGGTTCCGGCGGGATCTCATGCTGGCGCGGCAGGCCGGGCTCACCAAGACCTACAACATGGTGCATGACCCGAAGTGCATGGACACCGACATCGTGGGACTTCGCCAGATCCACGAGATGATCGATGAGGCGGTGTGCCGGGCGTACGGGTGGGACGATCTGGTTCCGCAACTTGACCACGGCCACTACGGCGTCGGTCGTGAGACGCGGTACACCGTAGGGCCCGCTGTCCAGCGGGAGTTGGTGGACCGGCTACTGGAGTTGAACCACGAGCGGTACGCGGCCGAGGACGCGGCCGGCCTCCACGACAAGAAGAACAAGAGGGGGCGGCGTACCCGGAGCGACGATCAGGAAGGCTTTTTCTAGGGTCCGGTCACCGTGGAGGCGTGACGGTCGTCCTGCCCAGGTCACAGCAAGCCAAAGAGCCGACTACCCTCCGTATTCTGCCCGATATTGCGGACCATGAGGGTTTTTGCCTGTTGGCGCGCCTGCTGGCGCATCGGGAGTTGGGCGTCGGGGAAGTGGCTGCGACGGCTGCCTTGCCGGAGTCTGAGCTTGCGGCGGTGGTCGACGGCGCCGAGCCGAGCGCGGCGTTGCTGCGCGGTCTCGCGCCGGCGCTGGGCATGCATGACGGCCGAGCCACATGATCCGGCATGAGTACGACGACGCGGCGCCACTCCATTTGGGTTGCCATTGTTCGATGTTCCGTGGAGGTGAGAGTCGGTGACACCGCCCGGGACGCCGTAGCCACTCAGCCTCTCCGGCAGGGAGGGGCTGCTGATCAGATGGCTTCGCGGTCAAGCACCTCGGATGTGTGCAAGGCACCGCTGTTGCAGGAGGTGTAGGCCTTCTGACTTGGCGGCCCGTCGCCAGGGGCGGCGGATTCAAGCTCGTACCAGGACGAGGAGCTTGCCCAAGGGCGCTGGGTCCACCGCCAGAGGACCCGCGTCCGGCGTCAGCGCGATGAGCGCTGTCAGAGCGTCGGAGAGGTACTCCTCCACCTTCCCGTCCGAGTTCCCTTCCCTATTGACGAGGATCGCCGCCAGGAGCGAGGTGGCCGCCAAGACCATGTCGCCTTGTCTGATCCGGCGGCTCCGATCCCAAAGCGGCTCGGCCAGCCGCACGGCATTCCTGATCAGGGCCGTGACCTCTTCGATGCCGATCGCATCGGCGCGATGCAAAGCGGCCTCCAACGCCATCCCCGGATCATGGGCGGGTGAGTCGCTGATGGCAGTACGCAGTTCGTCGCGGAGAAACGGGACTGTACGGTTTTCGGTGTAACTCCTGATCAAGGAGTGACACCTGGTGACGAGAACTGAAGTGAAGGCGGACGGCGCGGTGGCCAAGGCCGA
>NZ_JBEZFD010000030.1:0-109026 GCF_040649235.1 Spirillospora sp. NPDC049024 | reverse complement strand
ACTCACAGGTCCAGGTGATAAAAGTGCTCACTCACCAGCGGCTACCAGGCACCGAGTCTGCCAGCGGCGGCCGACCCGGTAGCTCCCATTAGGTGGTGAGGGTGGGGATGGCGAACAGGCCTGATAGGCGGGTTAGGCGGTCGGGGACTGCGCGGTAGTAGACCCAGGTGCCGCGGCGTTCGCCGTCTATCAGGCCGGCCTTGCGGAGCACCTTCAGGTGGTGGGAGATGGTCGGCGCGGTCAGGTCGAAGGAGCCGGTCAGATCGCACACGCACGCCTCGCCGCCGCCCGCTGAGGCGATCATGTTGAGCAGCCGCAGCCGGACGGGGTCCGACAGCGCCTTGAACACTGCGGCCAGCTCGGCGGCCTCGTCCTCGCCTAGGGACGACTCGCTCAGCGGGGCGCAGCACGCCGGGGCGGTGACGTCCTCCAGCTCCAACAACTTGGACATGCATCTAATTTGACATCTATCTATGCAGGGACGCAAACTGGCCCTGCTTAGAAGAACGTCGAAACAGCGAGGTGGAACATGGGCGAGAGCGCGGACGAGGCCGCTGGGGCGGCGGCTCAGGGGAGTTGCTGCGGCGTCAGCAGGTGTTGCACCGACGCCGAGCAGTCCGTGGATCCGGCGCTCACCGTGACCGAGGCGAAGACCGACGCCGGATGCGGCTGCCTGGACGACCCCCAGGGCGCCGACCGGCTGCCGGTGGTGGTCATCGGTGCGGGGCCGGTCGGGCTGGCCGCCGCCGCCCATCTGGCCGAGCGCGGCCTCGACTTCGTCGTCCTGGAGGCCGGTGACGGGGTCGGCTCGGCGGTGTCCGAGTGGGGGCACGTCCGGCTGTTCTCGCCCTGGCGCTACGACACCGACGCCGCCGCCCGCCGGCTGCTGGAGCCCACCGGCTGGTCCCTGCCGGATCCGGACACCCTGCCGACCGGCGCCGACCTCGTCCGCGACTACCTGGTCCCGCTGGCCGGAGTGCCCGAGCTCACCGGGCGGATCCGCACCGGCACCCGGGTGGTCGCGGTCGCCCGGAGCGGCGTGGACGTCACCCGCACCATCGGCCGGGACGAGCGTCCGCTGCTGGTCCGGACCACAGGCCCGGACGGCGCCGTCACCGACCTGCATGCCCGCGCCGTCATCGACGCCTCGGGCACCTGGGGGCACGGCAACCCGCTCGGCCACTCCGGGCTGCCCGCCCCCGGAGAGGACCGGGCCGCCCCCTACCTGGCCGGGCCACTGCCCGACGTGCTGGACCGCGACCGCGACCGCTTCGCCGGACGCCGTGCGCTGGTCGTCGGCATGGGCCACTCGGCCGCCAACACCTTGCTCGCCCTCGCCGAACTCGCCAAGGCCGCACCCGGCACCCGCATCACCTGGGCGGTGCGCGGCTCCTCGGTCGCCCGCCTCTACGGCGGCGGCGACGCCGACGGCCTGCCCGCGCGCGGTGCGCTGGGCACTCGCCTCAAGGCCGCCGTCGACGCCGGGGAGATCGAGCTGGTGAGGACCTTCACCATCACGGGCTTCGAGGTCCCCGACGCCGCCGGGCCCGTCCGGGTCCTCGGCGCCACGCCGGACGGCGAGCGCGTCATCGAGGCCGACAGCGTGGTCGCGGCCACCGGCTTCCGGCCCGACCTCGACATGCTGCGGGAGGTGCGCGTCGAGCTCGATCCCGCCACCGAGGCGCCGGTCCGGCTCGCCCCGATGATCGACCCGAACTTCCACTCCTGCGGCACCGTGCCGCCGCACGGCGAACGAGACCTCGCCCACCCCGAGCCCGGCTTCTACATGGTCGGCATGAAGAGCTACGGCCGGGCCCCGACCTTCCTGATGGCCACCGGATACGAGCAGGTCCGCTCCGTCGTCGCCGCACTTGCCGGAGACCGCGCCGCAGCCGACGCCGTCGAACTCGACCTGCCGGAGACCGGCGTCTGCTCCACCACCCTGGTCACCGAGGACCAGCTCCCGGGCGCCGCCGACGGCGGCTGCGGCAGTTCCTGCGGCACCGAACCCGCGCAGGTCGCGGTCCCGGTCGCGTCCGCCGACACCGAAAGCGGCTCCTGCTGCGGCGGGTCGCAGCCCCAGCCGGTCACCATCGGCGCTCCAGCCGGGCTCGGCTTCGCGACCGGACGCGCCCATGGCCATTCCGGCGACGCCGAGCGAGCCGACGACCGAGTGCGATGATGGTCGCGATGACGCCGCCCGCGGATCCGTCCCGCCGTCCGGCCGACGCCGCGGCCCTCTGCGGCGGGCCGCGGCCTCAGCGGATCACCATCGGCGTCGGTGTTCCAGTCGGGCTCGGCTTTGCGGCCGGGCGTGCCCACAGTCAGTCCGGCGACGCCGGATGAGTCGACGGCCGGATGTGATGATGGTCGGGATGACGCCGCCCGCGGATCTGACCCCGCCGTCCGGCCGACGCCGCGGCCGTTCGCTTCGGGGCCCTCGGTCCGCCTGGCGTCACCACGAGCCGAACGGGTGATCGCGACCTCATAGGAGCATCCCGGTGACCTCCGAGCGCGCGGGGCCAGGGCCGGAAGAGCACACCGGCCGCGGCCCCCTCGCGGATCCGATGCCCGGGGGCGCGGTCTCCCGCGTTCCCCTGCTGGCGCTCTGCGTCACCGAGATCACCAGTTGGGGAGTGCTCTACTACGCCTTCCCCGTCCTGGCCCCGGCCATCACCCGCGACACCGGCTGGTCCACCGGGTCGATCACCGCCGCGTTCTCCGCCGGGCTGGTCGTCGCCGCGATCGGCGGTGTCCCCCTCGGCCGCGTCCTCGACCGCCATGGACCCCGGATCCCGATGACCGCCGGCTCGGCCGCGGCGGTCCTGGGCGTGCTCGGCCTGGCCGCCGCACCCGGCCTGGCGTGGTTCGTCGCAGCGTGGCTGCTGGCCGGGGCCTCGATGGCCGCCGTGCTCTACCCGCCCGCCTTCGCCGCCCTCACCCGCTACTACGCGCCCCGGCACGTCCGGGCCCTCACGACCCTCACCCTGGTCGCCGGTCTCGCCAGCACCGTGTTCGCCCCGCTCACCAGCGCCCTGGCGGCGCACATGTCGTGGCGGGCCGTGTACCTGGTGCTCGCGACCCTGCTCGCCGCCACCGTCCCGCTGCACCACTTCGCGCTGCGCCGCCCCTGGCCCCCTGCCGCCGGACGCCGTCCGGCCGACGACACGGCCCGTCACGACACGGCCCGTCACGACACGGCCCGTCACGACACGGCCCGTCACGACACGGCCCGTCACGACACGGCCCGCGACGACACGGTTTGCGGCGGCACGGTCCGCGACGACACGGCTTGCGAAGGCACGGCCTGCGACGGCACGGTCCGCGACGGCACGGCTTGCGGCGGCACGGTCCGCGACGACACGGTCCGCGGCGGCACGGGCTGCGGTGGCGCGTCCGGACGGGGGAAGGCGGTGGTGCGGGGCTCCCCGTTCCTGCTGCTGACCACGGCGCTCACCCTCTGGTCGTTCTCCATGTACGCCGTGGTCACCAACCTCATCCCGCTGCTCACCTCCCGCGGCGCCTCCAGCGACGTCGCCGCCTGGGCCCTCGGTCTCGGCGGCGTCGGCCAGGTCGCCGGACGCCTCGGCTACGGCGCCCTGACCCGCCGTACCGGCGTCCGTGCCCGCACCGTCTGCATCCTGGCGGGGTCGGCCGTCACCATCGCCATGCTCGCGGTGCTCCCGGGCCCCGTCCCGCTGCTCGTCGCCGTCGCCGTCCTGGTCGGGACGATGCGCGGCATCGCCACCCTGCTCCAGGCGACCGCCGTGTCCGACCGCTGGGGCACCGCCGCCTACGGCTCGCTCTCCGGCGTCCTCGCCGCACCCGTCACGATCGCCGGAGCGATCGCGCCCGCCGCGGGCGCCGGGCTCGCCGCCGCTCTCGGCGGCTACCCGGCGATGTTCGCCGCTCTCGCCGCGATCGCCGCGCTGGCCGCCGCGGTCGCCTCGGGCAGCGTCCCCCGGCACACCGCCGCCCGGAGATCGCCTGCTAACGTATCAGCCTGTGATGATGTCAGTTGAAACTGATGTACTGCGCCTGCTCGCCGACCCCCTGCGGGCCCGGATCGTCTCGCTGCTCGCGAGCGAGTCGCTGTGCACGTGCCATCTCGTCGAGGAGACGGGGGCCAGGCAGACCAACATCTCCAACCATCTGCGCGCGCTGCGCGAGGCGGGGCTGGTCGACACCGAGCCGTGCGGGCGCTTCACCTACTACCGGCTGCGCCCCGAGGTGCTGGACGACCTGGCCGCCAAGCTGACGGGCCTCGCCGAGGCCGCACGCGAGGTCGACCTCCACGGGCGGAAGCGGCCCTGCACGTGACCGCGACCGAACCGGCAGGACCCGGCGGGTCCGAAGGCGTCGCGGGGCTGTCGACCCTGGACCGCCTCCTGCCCCTGTGGATCATCATCGCGATGGGGCTCGGGCTCGGTCTCGGACGCGCCCTCCCCGGCCTGGACGACGCGCTGAGCAAGGTGGAGGCGGGCGGGATCTCGCTGCCGATCGCGCTCGGCCTGCTGGTCATGATGTATCCGGTGCTGGCCAAGGTCCGCTACGACCGGCTCGACGCCGTCACCCGCGACCGCCGGCTGATGGCCTCCTCGCTCGTCCTCAACTGGCTGGTCGGGCCCGCGGTGATGTTCGCCCTGGCATGGAGCCTCCTGCCCGACCTGCCCGAGTACCGGACGGGCCTGATCATCGTCGGGCTGGCCCGGTGCATCGCCATGGTCGTCATCTGGAACGACCTGGCGTGCGGCGACCGCGAGGCCGCCGCCGTCCTGGTCGCGCTGAACTCGCTCTTCCAGGTGGTGGCCTTCGGCGCGCTCGGCTGGTTCTACCTGCGGGTCCTGCCGGGCTGGCTCGGCCTGGAGACCGACGACGCGCACTTCTCCACCGGCGCGATCGTGGTGAACGTCCTGGTGTTCCTCGGCGTCCCGCTCCTGGCCGGATACCTCACCCGTCGCCTCGGGGAGAAGACCCGCGGGCGCGACTGGTACGAGGAGCGGTTCCTGCCCCGCATCGGACCGGTCGCGCTCTACGGGCTGCTGTTCACGATCGTGATCCTGTTCGCCCTGCAAGGGAAGGCGATCACTTCAAGGCCCGCCGACGTCGCCCGCATCGCCGTGCCGCTGCTCGTCTATTTCGCGCTCATGTGGGGCGGGGCCTTCGCGTTGGGCCGCGCCGTCCGGTTGCCCTACTTCCGCACCGCGACGCTGGCCTTCACCGCGGCCGGGAACAACTTCGAACTGGCCATCGCCGTGGCCGTCGGCACGTTCGGGGTCACCTCCGGCCAGGCCCTGTCCGGTGTCGTCGGCCCGCTGATCGAGGTGCCCGTACTGGTCGCCCTCGTCCACGTCTCGCTCGGGCTCCGCCGCCGGTTCCCCGCTCGGCCGCGCGGGGCCGGGACCGCCGAGACCCTCCTGCCCACGACTTCCGATCCGCGAGGTGCCTGATGTCCGAGAAGCCCAGTGTGCTGTTCGTCTGCGTCCACAACGCCGGACGGTCCCAGATGGCCGCCGCCTACCTCACCCATATCGCCGGCGACCGGGTCGAGGTCCGGTCCGCCGGCTCCGAGCCCGCCGACCGGGTCAACCCCGCCGTCGTCCAGGCCATGGCCGAGGAGGGCATCGACATCGCGGCCGAGATCCCCAAGGTCCTGACCGTCGGCGCCGTCCAGGCCTCCGACGTCGTCATCACCATGGGCTGCGGGGACACCTGCCCGGTCTTTCCCGGCAAGCGCTACCTCGACTGGCGGCTCGACGACCCCGCCGGGCAGGGCGTCGACGCCGTGCGTCCCATCCGCGACGAGATCCGCGCCCGCGTGGAGGCACTCGCCGCTGAACTCACGGCCTAGAGCCTCTCGGAACACGGGGCGGGGTCAGGAGGAGACGGCCTGGCCGGGGGTGCCGGGGTCGATGCGGCGGTCGCGGTTGCGGTCGTTCCAGGCGCGCATGCGGGGCGGGTAGCCGACGATCTGGACGTCGTAGACGGGCAGGCCGAGGTCGCGGGCGACCTTGCCGATGACCTTGGGGGAGCCGACGCGGCGGCGGGTCCACTCGCCGTCGTGGGCGACGGCGACGGCCGTGGTGTCGGTGGCGTAGGTCTCCGGCTCGACGAAGAACTCGACGCCGCGGCGGTCGCGGGCGAAGGCGATCAGCGCCTCGATGTCGGAGTCGTTCGCCTCCCTGTCGAGCTTCGTCACCGTGGACCCGCGGTGCCTGCGGATCCCGAACCGGTCCCGGAACCTCATCCCTCACCCCGTCGTCTGGTCCCGCCCGGAACGGCTCCGGGGCGGGGTTGCGGTGTACGACGATAACGAGATCGGCGGTGCGCGGGTTCCCGACACAGCGGCGGCGAGCCCGGCCGGGCGGGGACCCGAGCCTTAGACTGGCGCCTTCGGGGGGATCATCACGCGGGGGTGTCGATGAGCAGGCCGAACCTTGTTCGGCGGGTGGCCGCGGCCGTGCTCGCGGTCTCGGTGTGCGGCGTCCTGAGCACGCTCACCCCCGCCCGGGGCCAGGTGAGGCCCGTCGCGCGGACCGAGCCCCCCGCGGCGAGGCCCCGGCCGAGGCCGGCGGCGCCGCCCAAGCCGCCGCCGCCCGACTGCGCCCGGCTCAAGTGCCTGGCGCTGACGTTCGACGACGGGCCCGCGGCGAGCACCGCGGAACTGCTGGACATCCTCGCCGCCCGCAAGGTCAGGGCCACATTCTTCATCGTGGGGGAGAACGCCGCGAGGCATCCGGAACTGGTGCGGCGCGAGCATGAGGCCGGGCATGAGATCGCCGACCACAGCTACACGCACGCCGACCTCGGGAGGGCCTCCCAGAAGAAGGTCATGGCGGAGCTGACGAAGACGCAGGACGCGATCCGGCGGGCGTCGGGGGTCGTGCCCGTGCTGCTCAGGCCGCCGTACGGGTCGACGTCCAAGCGGCTGAAGGAGATCACGCGGCGGCTGGGGCTGGCGCAGGTGCTGTGGACGGTCGACCCCCTCGACTGGGAGCACCGCGACACCGCGTACGTCGAGAGACGGGTGCTGAAGGCGGCGAGGCCCGGCTACATCGTCCTCATGCACGACATCCACCCGACGAGCGTGCGGGCCGTTCCGAAGATCATCGACCGGCTGGCCGCCGAGGGGTACGTGTTCGTCACGGTGTCGGAGCTGTTCGGCGGGCGCCTGATCCCAGGGGAGGAGTACGTCCGGCGCAATTCAGGGGATCCTCAGGGTCTTCCCTGATGGCCCGGAGGCGGGGCCGCGCGGAGCATTGGTCCTATGGACAGCAGCTACGCGGTGGGGGATCTGCGGGTCTCGGACGCCGAGCGGGAACCGGTCATCCAGCGGCTTCAGGACGCCTACGCCGAAGGGCGCCTCGACGAGGACGAGTTCGACCTGCGCGTGCAACTGGCGATGACGGGCAAGACGCGCAAGGACCTCGGCGCGGTCCTCCACGACCTGGTGCCCGCCCCCGCGCGGCCCGTCGTGCCGGAGGGCGCGCCGGTGACGGGCGAGGACCGGATGCTGGCCGCAGCCGCGCACGCCGTCGCCGTCCCGACGCTGTTCGTCGGCCCGCTCCTGCTGATGCTGCTGAGCGGCAAGCGGTCGCCCTACGTCCGGCTGCAGGCGGCGGAGGCCGTGAACTTCCAGGTCACGCTGCTGCTCTTCACGATCGTCACGTTCGGCGTCGGCGGGGTCGCGTACGCGGTGGCGTGGGTGCTGTCGGCGATCGCGGCCGTCTTCGCGCTGACCGGCCAGACGTTCCGCTACCCGTGGATCCTGCGCCTGGTGAAGTGAACGGGGGCGCGCGGAACCGCCGCTGAACGCGCCTCGGGTTTGTCGGAGTACGCCTCCGGGGAGAGTTGACGTGGCCGCCGTGACGGCGGCCGGCAGCCTCCAGGAGATGAAACGACGCCTATGTGTACGCCCGTGGTTTTATTCCCCTCTCTACCTGTGACTCCCGCGACGTCCGGGTTGTGTGGACCATGCATGGGATGATCGATTAACTATGCGAGGGAGGGGTAGATGACGGAGCTTGCGATCAAGGGCGATCACCAGCGGGCAGTGGAGGCGCTCAGGAGGTCCTACCAGGCCATACCGGCGGGCACGCCGGTGCGGCTGGCGAAGCGGACCTCGAACCTGTTCCGGTGGCGCGACCCCTCGTCGGCGCCCGGCCTGGACGTCTCCGGGTTCGACAAGGTGCTGAGCGTCGACCCGGACGAGCGGACCGCGCAGGTCCAGGGCATGACGACCTACGAGGACCTGGTCGACGCGACGCTGCCGCACGGCCTGATGCCGACGGTCGTCCCGCAGCTGAAGACGATCACGCTGGGCGGCGCGGTGACCGGGCTCGGCATCGAGTCGACCTCGTTCCGCGACGGGCTGCCGCACGAGGGCGTCCTGGAGCTGGAGGTCCTCACCGGCGACGGGCAGATCGTCACGGCCACGCGCGACAACGAGCACAAGGACCTGTTCTACGGCTTCCCGAACTCCTACGGGACGCTCGGCTACAGCCTCCGGTTGAAGATCGAGCTGCGGCCCGTCCGGCCGTACGTCCGGCTGCGGCACCTGCGGTTCACCGACGCGGCGGAGCTCGCCCGCGTCATGGGGGAGATCACCGAGTCCGGGACGTTCGAGGACGAGACCGTCGACTTCATGGACGGGACGGTCTTCAGCGCCGACGAGCAGTACATCACGCTCGGCTTCTTCGCCGACTCGGCGCCCTACACCTCCGACTACACCGGCCAGCAGATCTACTACAGGTCGGTCCAGCAGCGGTCGGTCGACTTCCTGACCATCCGCGACTACATCTGGCGCTGGGACACCGACTGGTTCTGGTGCTCGGGCGCGTTCGGCGTGCAGAACCCGGCCGTCCGGAGGCTGTGGCCCGACAAGTACAAGCGCTCCGACGTGTACCGCAAGCTCGTCGCCTACGACCGCCGTTACCACATCGTCGCGCGCGCGGAGCGGTGGCGCGGGCTGCGGCCGCGCGAGGACGTCATCCAGGACATCGAGGTGCCGGTCGAGAAGCTGCCGGAGTTCCTGGAGTTCTTCCACGACAAGGTGGGCATGAGCCCGATCTGGCTCTGCCCGCTGCGCGCCAAGGAGCGTTGGCCGCTGTACCCGCTGGACGTGGGCCGCCCCTACGTGAACGCCGGTTTCTGGGGGACGGTGCGTATCCCGCCGGGCCAGATCCCCGAGTACCACAACCGCCTCATCGAACGGAAGGTGGCCGCCCTCGACGGCCACAAGTCCCTCTACTCGACCGCCTTCTACGGCCGGGACGAGTTCTGGCGGTACTACGACGGGGAGACCTACCGGCGGCTCAAGGGGTCCTACGACCCCGACGGGAGGTTGCTGGACCTCTATGACAAGTGCGTGCGCGGACGCTGACCAGGCGCCCGCTTCGGGGGAGCCCCGCGCGGAGGCGGCCGACCGCCGCCGTCCGGGCCGGGGCGGAGAGACAGGAGGAGCAAGATGACGCTGGCCAGGGTCTTCGAGCAGCTCGCCGGGGCTGAGGCGCCAGTGGAGTTCACGGCCTACGACGGATCCCGTGCCGGGGTGCCCGGCGCCGACATCCGGTTCGACGTCCGCTCGCCGTACGCGGTCTCGTACCTGCTGCACTCGCCGGGCGCGCTGGGCCTCGCCCGCGCCTACGTCACCGGCATGATCGACGTGAACGGCGACATGATCACGGCGCTGACCACGATGCAGCAGGTGCTCGCCGACGTGTCGCCGCGCGACAAGGCGAAGATCGCCGGTTCGGTGATGCGCGATCCGCTGCTGCGGGCCGCGGCGTCGCGGCGGCTGGACCCGCCGCCGCAGGAGGCGCCGTTCAGCCGCATCCCCTCGTGGCTGCGGCACTCCAAGAGGCGGGACGCGCGGGCCATCTCCCACCACTACGACGTGTCCAACACCTTCTACGAATGGGTGCTCGGCCCCTCCATGGCCTACACCTGCGCGTGCTACCCGCATGAGGGCGCGACGCTGGAGGAGGCCCAGTTCAACAAGCACGACCTGGTGGCCAAGAAGATCGGGCTGAAGCCGGGGATGCGGCTGCTGGACGTGGGCTGCGGCTGGGGCGGCATGGTGATGCACGCCGCGAAGGAGTACGGGGTCAAGGCGCTCGGCGTCACGCTGTCCAAGCAGCAGGCCGAGTGGGCGCAGAAGGCCATCGCCGACCGGGGCCTGTCCGACCTCGCGGAGGTCCGGCACATGGACTACCGCGACGTGACCGAGACCGGCTTCGACGCGATCAGCTCCATCGGGCTCACCGAGCACATCGGGAAGAAGAACCTGCCGGCCTACTTCTCCTTCCTCCACGGGAAGCTGAAGAAGGGCGGGCGGATGCTGAACCACACCATCACGCGCCCCGACAACACGCTGCCGTCCCGCAAGGAGAACGGGTTCATCAACCGGTACGTGTTCCCGGACGGCGAGCTGGAGGGCCCGGGCTACGTCCAGTGCCAGATGAACGACGCCGGGTTCGAGATCCGCCACCAGGAGAACCTGCGCGAGCACTACGCGCGCACGCTCACCGCCTGGTGCGAGAACCTCGACGCCCACTGGGACGAGGCCGTCGCCGAGGTCGGCGAGGGCACGGCCCGCGTGTGGCGCGTCTACATGGCCGGCTGCGTGCTCGGCTTCAACCAGAACTGGATCCAGCTGCACCAGACGCTCGGTGTGAAGCTGGAGGACGACGGCACCAGCCACATGCCGCTGCGGCCCGACTGGGGATCGTGACGGCGCGCGAGCCGACGCCGCCGACGAGCCGACCGGACGCTTCCGGTCGGCTCGTCGGCGTTTCGGGGCCGGGCGGTCAGCCGCGCGCCTTCTCCCAGGCCTCGCTGCTGAGGAAGTAGGTGTCGTAGAGCTCCTGGACGTCCAGCAGGCTCTCGGGCGGGACCTTCCCGTGGACGATGCGCTCCAGGTGGCGGAAGTACTCGAACCGCTCGACGCCCGGGGTGATGACGATGAGGATGTCGGCGTCGTGGCCGGGGGCGGCGGCGAAGGCGTGCGGCAGGCCGGGCGGCACGATGACGAGGTCGCCGCGTTCGGCGGTGACCACCTGCTCGCCCGAGAGCAGCTGGGCGGCGCCGTCCAGCATGTAGAACATCTCGGCGGATCCGTCGTGGCGGTGCGGTCGCGCCCCGTTGGCGCCGCCGGCCAGGGTCACCCGGTGGGTGGACAGGGCGCCGCCGGTCGAGCCGCTGTCGGCCAGCAGGCGGGTGACGCTGGGGGAGAGGTCGACGACCTCGGCGTCGGCGGCACGGACGATCACGGATTCGTCGAAGTCCGGTGAGATCAGTGACATGCGGTGGGCTCCTTGTCCGGGACGGAACGGTCAGACGGCGAAGAGGAGGGCCGCGCTCACCAGCACGGCCGCGGCGGTGGCGAAGTGGACGCCGAAGGCGGTGGCCTTCGGGCCGCCGTAGCGCAGCACGATGAGGGTGTCGCCGAGCGGCGCGAGTGCCACGGTCAGCATGTACCAGCCCGCGGCGTGCGCGCCCGCGAAAGCGATCAAGGCGAGGCCGAGGACGCCGAAGGTCAGGTCGCGCAGTCCCTTGATCTCCAGGTAGGCGCGGTCGCCGTCCGGCTTGGCGGGGACCCCGTAGCCGGCGGCCGACGCCACGGGGGCCGTGAGGAACCGCAGGCCGATCAGGACGCAGAACAGGGCGAGCACGACGGCCAGGCCATAGGCGATGGGGGTGAGCATGGAGGTCTCCTCATTGCTAGCGCTGCTAGGAACGAGATCGACGCTAGCAGAGCATGAGCAGAATATCTAGCAGTGCTAGAGTCGCGGTCATGTCGATCCAGGGCCGCAAGGAGCGCGAGCGCGCGGAACGCGAGAAGCTGATCATCACGGCGGCGCGGGAGCTCGCCGAGAGCGAGGGGTGGGACGCGGTGACGACGCGGCGGCTCGCCGCGGAGATCGAGTACAGCCAGCCCGTCCTCTACAGCCACTTCAAGGGCAAGGGCGCCATCATGGCGGCGGTCGCGGTCGAGGGCTGCGCCGAGCTCGCGGTCGAGCTGCGGCAGGCGCGCACCGCGGCCCGCGAGCCCGCCGAGGCGCTGGCCGACGTCGCGGCGGCCTACACGGACTTCGCGGAGCGCAGGCCCGCCCTCTACGACGTGATGTTCGTCAGGTCCGTCGACCTGCCGTTCGCGACCCCCGAGGCCCCGGCCCCGCTCCAGGAGGCCTTCGGCGAGCTGCGCGAGACCGTCCGGCCGTTCGCGGGCGAGGACGACGTGGACGTCCTCACCGAGACGTTCTGGAGCGGCCTGCACGGCCTCCTCACCCTGATGCGCGACGGGCGCATGCACCGCGAGCACCACGGCGAGCGCATGGCCGTCCTGCTCCGCCGATTCTCCGCCTGACCTCGCCCGCCGCTGCCGGAGGCCGGACGGGTCAGTCGGCGGCGCGGCCCGCGCTGGCGGCCTTGATGAGGCCGTCGGGCGTGAAGGCCACCGTCACCTGGCCGCCCTGCGGGGCGATGCCCTCGACGACCTCCTCGGACTCCCTGATCCGGCACCCGTGGTGGGCGAGGAAGCCGCGGACGACGCGGCGCTGCTCGGTGGGAAAGATCTCGGCGGCGGTCATCAGGAGGCGCGTCGCCGAGAGCGGGTCGAACTCGGCCTCAGGCAGGTCGGGGTCGTCGAGGTGGAAGTAGAACGAGCCCTTCCCGTCGTTGACCCGGCAGCTCTGGACGCCGTTGCCGCCGAGCAGCATGGCGGCGGCGATGGCCATGGTGGTCGCGGCCTGGTGCGGGTCGGGGAAGCCGGACAGGTCCAGGCTTCCCGCCGCCAGCTCGGGGACGGTGTGGCGCTCGCCGTACTCGCGGACGGCGGCCAGCGGGACGATGGCGGGCACGTCGTTCTCGTAGTGCGGGTTGGCCCAGGCCCACAGCCACGTGTCGCTCACGTGCGAGAAGCTGCCGAGGAACGTCATGCCGTGGAAGGTGCGGCCGCCCGAGGTGAGGGTTCGCTCGTCGACGTCGAAGGCGATGTGGCCGTCCCCGACGGCGGCGTTGAGGACGTTCTGCCGCTGGATCGCCGCGGCCGAGCCCGCACTGGCGAACGCCTCGAACTCCGGGCTGTAGCCGCTGAGCCCGCTCAGGAACTCCGTCCAGAACCGCGCACTGCGCCCGTCACCCCGGCGCCGGTAGAGCTCGCCCAGCCTGCGGGCGGCCTGCTCGGCTCCGGCCTCCTGCACCGACCTGCGGAACCAGCCGATGGCGGCGTCCTCGTCCCCGGCCTTCTCGGACTCCACGCCGAGGCCGAAGGCGGCCTTGGGATGCCCGAGGTCGGCCGCGCGCCGCCATGCCTCGATCCGCCCGGCGGAATCGCCCCGGTCCTGCCGCACGAACCCGAGATTGAACGCGGCGCCGCCGTTCCCGCGCTCGGCGGCGCGGGCGTACCAGGTCTCCGCCGCCTCGAGGTCGCCCTTCCCGTCGGCGTCGTACAGCCGGCCGAGGTTGAACGCGGCCTTGTCGGACCCCAGCTCCCAGGCCCGGCGGTAGAGGCCCATGGCCTCGTCGACGTCGCCCCGGTTCTCCAGGAGGATGCCGAGGTTCAGGGTGCCGCCCAGATGGCCGCCTTCGGCCGCCTGCCGGTACCAGCGCTCGGCGTCCTCCAGATCGCCGTCCCGCTCCGCGCCGTAGCCGACCTCGAAGGCGCTCTCGGGGAGCCCCGCCTCGGCGGCCCGCCGCCACCACGCCAGCGCCTCCCGGTCGGCGCCGAGTTGCGCCGCGATGCCGCCGAGTTCGTGGGCGCCGCCGGGATGCCCCGCTTCGAACGCCTGCTTCAGCAGCTTCTCGGCCTCCGCGAGGTTCCCGTCGCGCCTGGCCGCCACGCCGCGCTCGTACGGTTCGACTGATCCGGCCGGGTACCCGGTCATCGCACGCCTCCTCCGAGTGATCAAGGGTCCACGGGATCGACGCCGTCCGCCCGATCCGGGTTCCCTCGGCGCGCCGACTTCCGAAACCGCTCCGCGACGCATGGACGGGCGGGCCGCGCGGTGGTAAGCCCTGGGGAAACAACCGGGCCGGTGCCGCGGCCCGTGGAGAGCGGGAGCCCTCATGGAACACGACTACGTCATCGTCGGCGCCGGGTCCGCGGGCTGCGCTCTGGCCGCGCGGCTGTCCGAGGACGCCTCCGTCACGGTCGCGCTGCTGGAGGCGGGCGGCCCGGACGACAAGGGCGAGATCCACATCCCGGCGGCGTTCCCGAAGCTCTTCAAGACCGAGTACGACTGGGACTTCAGCACCGCTCGGCAGCCCGGGCTGGACGGGCGCGAGCTGTACTGGCCGCGGGGGAGGATGCTCGGCGGGTCGTCCTCGCTGAACGCGATGATGTGGGTGCGCGGCCACTACGACGACTACGACGACTGGGACGTCCCCGGCTGGTCGTACGAGGACGTCGTCCCGTACTTCAAGCGGGTCGAGGGACGCGTCGGCAGCAACAAGGGCGACGTGTACGGGACGTCCGGTCCCGTCACGATCTCCGAGCAGCGCAGCCCGAACGAGGCGACGCGGGCGTTCCTGGAGGCGTGCGCCGCCGCCGGCCTGACCAGGCTGCCCGAGCTGAACGGCCCCTCCAACGAGGGGTTCGCGCTCACGCCGGTCAGCCAGCGGCGCGGCAGGCGGTGCAGCGCGGCCGACGCGTACCTGCGCCCGGCCCGCAAGCGCCCCAACCTGACCGTCATGACCGGCGCGCAGGTGTCGAAGATCCTGATCGAGGACGGCCGCGCGACCGGCGTGGAGTACGGCGGCGGACGCGTCACGGCGCGCCGCGAGGTCGTCCTGGCCGCGGGCGCGGTCGGGTCGCCGCATCTGCTGATGCTGTCCGGCGTCGGCGACCCCGACCACCTGCGGAGCGCCGGAGTTGAGCCGGTCGTGGAGTCTCCCGAGGTCGGCCGCCACCTCCAGGACCACCTGTCGGCCGGCGTCGTCCGGCACTGCCCCAAGAAGGTCACGCTCGCCGGGGCGGAGTCGGTGCCGAACATCGCCCGCTACCTGCTCGCGCGGCGCGGACCCTTCACCTCCAACGTGGGCGAGGCGGTCGTCTTCACCAAGAGCGCCCCGTCCCTGCACGCCCCCGACCTCGAACTGATCTTCGCGCCGGCCCCGTACGTCGCGCACGGGCTCACCCCGCCGACCGAGCACGGCGTGACGGTCGGGGTCGTGCTGCTCCAGCCGGAGTCGTCCGGACGCATCACGCTCGCCTCCGCCGACCCGGCCGCGCCGCCGGTGATCGACCCCGGCTACCTGACCGGGGAGAGCGACCTGCGCCGGCTGATGCACGGCATCCGCCACGCGGAGGAGCTGATGGCCGGAGACGCGCTGAAGCCGTACGTCGGCGACGTCATGGACCCCTACGTGGGGGCGGACGACGACGAGGCGCTGGCCGCCTACGTCCGGGGCCACTCCGAGACGCTCTACCACCCCACCGGCACGTGCCGGATGGGCACCGGCGAGGACTCCGTCGTCGACCCGGACCTGCGCGTCCGCGGCGTCGAGGGCCTCCGCGTCGCGGACGTGTCGGTCCTGCCGCAGATCACCAGGGGCCACACCAACGCCCCCGCGATCATGATCGGCGAGAAGGCGGCCGACCTGATCAGGACGCCAGCCAGCTGAGGACGTGCCCGTTCACCTCGGCGGGGCGGTCGAGCTGGAGGAAGTGGCCGGCCGCGGGGATCCGCTCCGCCCGCGAGCCCGGCGGGAGGGCCGCCAGGACGGCGTCGAGGTCGACCGCGTCCGCGCCGAGGCAGCCGTCCTCGGCGCCGTGCAGGTAGAGGACGGGGTGCTCGCCGGTGAGCGTCGTCGCCTCCTGCTCGGCCGCGTACCGCTCGACGTGCCGGGACGGGTCGAGCATCGCGCGGTAGTACCCGATCGCCGCGGCGGCGTTGGCGGGCGCGCCCAGGCACTCCATGACGCGGTCGACGTCCCCGGACCGGTCGCGGCCGTCGTCCGGCGACCAGTCGCGCCACAGCCCCTCGACGAACGCGCGGCCGAAGGCGAGCTCGGCCAGCGGCGTCTGGAACACGAAGATGTAGAAGGAGCGCTTGAGCTGCTCGTAGTCGAAGAACGCGGTCGTCATCACCGAGAGGGGCGGGACGGACATGGCCACCGCCTTGCGCCACCGCTCCGGGGCGGCGGCGGCCGCGCCGTAGGCGGCGAAGGCGCCCCAGTCGTGGCCGACGAGCACCGCGTCGGATCCGCCGCCGAGCGCCTCGTGCAGGGCGACGGCGTCGGCGGCGAGTGCGCCGCTCTGGTACGCGCCGTCCGCGGGGACGGACGTGGGGGCGTAGCCGCGCATGAAGGGGGCCACGGTCCGGTATCCGGCGGAGGCCAGTTCCGGCATGAGGTGCCGCCAGGTGTGCGGGGAGTCGGGGAAGCCGTGCAGCAGCAGCGCCAGGGGCCCGTCCTCGGGGCCGGCGGTGAGATAGCCGAAGTCGAGCCCGTTCGCGCTGACAGATCCGGTCGTGATGTCGCCCATGTCCGCCTCCTCGGTTCGCGGCGAACGGTACCCGCGGCTTCGTGACCGACGGTCGCCGGGGGTCTCTCTCTTCGGATATCGAGGTATCACCATGTATTTACAGCGGAATCCGTAGTCCCGTAGCATCTGCGCAACTGGATCGATCGCATCGAGGGAAACGTGATGACGGAGCCGGACGTGACCAGCCAGCAGCACGACGCGATGCAGAGGGCGGCGCGCGACCATCTGTGGATGCACTTCTCGCGGCACTCGGCGTCCCAGGGCGGCGGCGAGATCCCGGTGATCGTCCGGGGCGAGGGCGCCTACGTCTACGACTCGGCGGGCCGCCGCTACCTGGACGGGCTCTCCGGGCTGTTCACCGTGCAGGCCGGGCACGGCCGCGAGGAGCTGGCGCAGGCCGCCGCCAAGCAGGCCGCCGAGCTGGCCTACTTCCCGATCTGGTCCTACGCGCACCCGAAGGCCGTCGAGCTGGCGGAGCGGCTCGCCGGCCTCGCGCCCGCCGGGCTGGACCGCGTGTTCTTCACCACCGGGGGCGGCGACGCCGTCGAGAGCGCCTGGAAGCTCGCCAAGCACTACTTCAAGCTCACCGGCAAGCCGGCCAAGCACAAGGTGATCAGCCGCGCGGTCGCCTACCACGGCACCCCGCACGGCGCGCTGTCGATCACCGGCCTGCCCGGCCTGAAGGCGCCGTACGAGCCGCTGGTGCCGAGCGGCTTCCGGGTGCCCAACACCAACATCTACCGGGCCGCCGAGCACCGCGACGACCCGGAGGCCTTCGGCCGGTGGGCCGCCGACCGGATCGAGGAGGCCATCGAGTTCGAGGGCGCCGACACCGTCGCCGCCGTGTTCCTGGAGCCGGTGCAGAACGCCGGCGGCTGCTTCCCGCCGCCGCCCGGCTACTTCGAGCGCGTCCGCGAGATCTGCGACCGGCACGACGTCCTGCTGGTGTCGGACGAGGTGATCTGCGCGTTCGGACGCCTCGGCACGATGTTCGGCGCGCAGCGGTTCGGCTACACGCCCGACATCATCACCTTCGCCAAGGGCGTGACCTCCGGGTACGCGCCGCTCGGCGGGATGCTCGTCGCCGACCGCCTGTTCGAGCCGTTCAAGGGCGGGACGGAGATGTTCGCGCACGGCTACACCTTCGGCGGGCACCCGGTGGCGGCGGCGGTGGCGCTGGCCAACCTCGACCTGTTCGAGCGCGAGGACCTGAACGGGCACGTCCTGCGCAACCGGGACGCGTTCCGGGGCACGCTGGAGCGGCTGCGCGACCTGCCGATCGTCGGGGACGTCCGCGGCGACGGCTACTTCTACGGCATCGAGCTCGTGAAGGACCGCGACACCCGCGAGACCTTCGACGAGGAGGAGTCCGAGCGGCTGCTGCGCGGGTTCCTCGACAAGGCCCTCTACGAGGCGGGCCTGTACTGCCGCGCCGACGACCGCGGCGACCCGGTCGTCCAGCTCGCGCCGCCGCTGATCTGCGACCAGGGGCACTTCGACGAGATCGAGCAGATCCTGCGCTCGGTCCTCCAGGAGGCGTGGACGCGGCTGTGACCGAGCGCCGGGCCCGGGCGGGGGCCGGGCCCGGCAGGTTAATGTGAGGCGCGTCACCCGGCCGATCAGTGTGCGCTTTCCTCTTTACTTTGAGAGGGTACGTGTAAACCGAATCGGGTTCGGACGTTGACGAGGTGGTGGGCGCGTGCTCAAAGTCGAGGACATCAACCTGACGGACTGGGAGTTCTGGCGGAAGCCGCACGACTACCGCCATGAGGCGTTCAAGGCGCTGCGGTGGCACCCCGAGCTCATCCGCTTCGAGGAGCCCGAGGTCGTCATCGTGCCCAAGGGCCCCGGGTACTACCCGCTGACCCGGCACGCCGACGTCGTGGAGGCGTCCCGCCGCCCGCAGGACTTCTGCTCCGGCAAGGGCGCCATCAGCATCCCGGACATGCCGGGCGACATGCACGAGTACTTCGGCTCGCTGATCAGCATGGACGACCCCCGGCACGCCAAGATCAGGCGGATCGTGTCCCGGGCGTTCTCGCCCCGCATGATCCAGCGGTTCGAGGACCGGGTCGAGGCGGTCGCCGGCCAGATCGTCGAGAACGTGGCGGCGGGCGGCGGCTCGGGCGACTTCGTGGCGGACGTCGCCGCCCGGCTCCCCCTGAAGATCATCTGCGACATGATGGGCATCGAGGAGGAGCACTACCAGACCGTCCTCGACGCCACCAACGTCATCCTGGCGGGCAACGACGCCGAGTTCATCCCGTCCGACGACCCCGAGCAGATGGCGATGGCGCTGATCGGCGCCGGCGAGACGCTCCGCGGCCTGGTCGAGGACCTCGGGCGGCAGCGCCGCGCGAACCCCACCGACGACCTCACCTCCGCCCTGGTGAACGCCAACCTCGACGGCGAGTCGCTGACCGACCAGGAGCTCGGCTCGTTCTTCATCCTGCTGGTCGTCGCCGGCAACGAGACCACCCGCAACGCGATCGCGCACGGCCTCGACCTGTTCACCCGCCACCCCGAGCAGCGGGCCCTGCTCGTCGAGGACTTCGAGGCCCGCATGCCCGGCGCGGTCGAGGAGATCGTCCGGTACGTCTCGCCGGTCATCTGGATGCGCCGGACCGCCACCCGCGACACCATGCTGAACGAGCACGAGATCAAGGAGGGCGACAAGCTCGTCCTCTACTACTGGTCGGCCAACCGGGACGAGTCGGTCTTCACCGACCCGGAGCGGTTCGACATCCTGCGCGACAACAAGCAGCACGTCGGGTTCGGCGGGCCCGGGCCGCACTTCTGCCTCGGCGCGCACCTGGCCAGGCGCGAGATCACCGTGATGTTCCGCGAGCTGCTGCGCCGGACGCCGGAGATCCGCGCGGCCGCCGAGCCCGAGCGGCTGGAGTCCAACTTCATCAACGGGATCAAGCGCCTGCCCTACTCGATCTGAGCCCGGACTACCAGGGCAGGGGGCCGTCCTCGGCGAGGAACGCGCCCGTCGGGCCGTCGTCGCCGAGGAGGGCCACCCCGGCGATCACGGACGCCCCCTGCTCCGGGGTCCGGTGCCCGGCGTGGCCGTTGAGGTCCGTCGCGCAGTACCCGGGCGTGGCGGCGTTCACCGTGATCGAGGTGCCGGCCAGCTCCTTGGCGTAGGCGACGGTGACGGCGTTCAGCGCCGACTTGGACGCGTTGTACGGCAGCAGGTTGACGCCGTGCACCAGGCTGGACGGGTCGCTGTGCAACGTCAGCGAGCCGAGTTCGCTGGAGACGTTGACGATCCGCCCGGCGGGGGAGCGGCGCAGCAGCGGGAGCATCGCGTTGGTGACCGCGACGACGCCGAACACGTTGGTCTCGAACGCGGTCCGGACCAGGTCCGCGGCCGTGCGGCTCGGCGGGAAGCCGGTGGCGCCCGTCGTGGTGATCCCGGCGTTGTTGACCAGGATGTCGAGCCGGCCGAACTCGGCGTCGATCCACTTGGCGGCGGCCTCGACGGTGTCGGCGCCGGTGACGTCCAGCCGGACGAACCGGGCGTCGATCCCCTCGGCGGCGAGCGCGGCGGCGGCCGGCTCGCCGCGCTCGGCCGAACGCGCCCCGAGCAGGACCGTGGCGCCGCCGCGGCCGAGGATGCGGGCGGTCTCGAAGCCGATGCCCTTGTTGGCTCCGGTGATGAGTGCGATCTGTGTCGTCATGCCGTCCAGGTTTCCCGGCGGCGTCCGGGCTGAGGAGAGACCGCCCGAAGCTGGGATCGGCCGTACCACCCTCGGCCCGGCCGCCGGTCCGCTGTATCGGACATGCTGGAGGACATGGACAGACAGGAGATGGCGGTGTTCCTGCGTTCCCGGCGGGCCCGCATCCAGCCCTCGGACGTCGGGCTCCCGGGAGGGACGCGCCGCCGGACCCCCGGTCTGCGCCGGGAAGAGGTCGCGCAGCTGGCCGGGATGTCGGTGGACTACTACATCCGCCTTGAGCAGGGGCGCGGGCCCCGTCCGTCCAGGCAGATCCTCGGGGCGCTGGCGCGCGCGCTGAGGCTGACCGACGATGAGCGCGCCTACCTCTACGGCCTCGCCGGTGAGGCGCCGGAACCGCCGAGCGGCCCTTCGCAGGACGTCCCGCCAGGGATCGTGCACCTGCTCGAACGGCTGGACGACACGCCCGCCTACGTGCTGAACGCCCGGCAGGACATCATCGCCTGGAACCCGCTCGCGGCGGCGCTCATGACCGACTTCGCCGAGATGGCGCCCCATGACCGCAACGTCGTCCGCTGGCTGTTCGGCGGCTCCGACATCGAGCGGTACGGCGCCGACGAGCATCTGACGCAGTTCGCCCGCGGACTGGTGGCCGACCTGCGGGCGGCGTTCGGCCGGTATCCGGGCGACCCCGGCATCGCCGGGCTGGTCGCCGAGGTCGCCGGCCGCAGCGCGCTGTTCGCCCGGCTCTGGGACGAGGGCGAGGTCGGGATCAGGCGGGGCAGCCGCAAGCGCATGACGCATCCCGTCGTCGGCGAGCTGGACATGCACTGCGACGTCCTCTACGTGCCGGAACGCGACCAGCGGGTCGTCCTCTACACGACCACGCCGGGCACGCCCTCGCACGAGGCGATGAAGCTGCTGCGCGTCGTCGGGACCCAGGACCTCAGCGTCCGCTGAGGCCCCGGGCCCCGCGCGCGGTCAGCGCAGCTCGCGCTTGAGGATCTTGCCGGTGGCGGTCATCGGCAGCTCGTCGCGGAACTCGACGATCCGCGGGTACTTGTAGTTCGCGAACTGCTCCTTGCCCCACGCGACCAGCTCGTCCTCGGTGACGGTCGCGCCGGGGGTGCGGATCACGTACGCCTTGACCTCCTCGCCGTGCGAGGGGTGCGGGACGCCCACCACCGCGGCCAGCGAGACCTCCGGGTGGGTCATCAGGACCTCTTCCAGCTCCCGCGGGTACACGTTGTACCCGCCCCGGATGATCATGTCCTTGGAGCGGTCGATGATGTAGTAGTAGCCGTCCTCGTCGCGGCGGGCCACGTCGCCGGTGCGGAACCAGCCGTCCCTGATGGCGGCCTCGGTCGCCTCGGGCCGGCCGTAGTAGCCCTTCATGATGTTGTGGCCCCGGATGGCGATCTCGCCGGGCCCCTCGCCCTCGATCTCCTTCCAGTCGTCGTCGATCAGCTTCATCTCGACGCCCCACACGGGCAGGCCGATCGAGCCGGGCTTGGTCGGACGGTCCGGGCGGTTGAACGAGGCCACCGGCGACGTCTCCGAGAGGCCGTAGCCCTCCAGGACGTCCACGCCGAACTTCGTCTTGAAGCCCTTGAGGACCTCCATGGGCAGCGCCGACCCGCCCGACACCGCGACCCGCAGGTTCTCCCGGATCGCCGCGATGTCCTCGTCGGAGGTCTCGTCGGTCAGCAGCCCCCAGTACATCGTCGGGACGCCCGCGAAGATGTTCACCTTCTCCTTGACCATCAGCTCGACGGCCTGCCGGGCGTCGAACCGCGCCTGCATCACGAGCGTCGCGCGCCGGTAGAGGCCGACGTTCATCACGCACGTCTGGCCGAAGATGTGGAACAGCGGCAGCGTCACCAGCGACGTGTCGTGCAGCGTCCGGTAGAAGAGCGTGTCGTCCACCATGGCGTTCGTCAGCAGGTTGCTGTGCGTGAGCTCGGCGCCCTTCGGCTGCCCGGTCGTCCCGCTGGTGTAGATGATCACGGCGGTGTCGCCCGGCCCGGTCTGCGCCGTCTCGAAGGTGCCCGGCTCGCCGGCGAGCGCCGCCCAGAACAGCTCGGCCCCCTCGACCGGGGACTCCGTCGCGGACGGGTCGGCGGGCAGCAGGAAGAGGTGCTCGCAGCCCTCCGCCTGCTCGAACCCGGCGCGCCCCATCTCACCGAGCGGCAGCTCCGGCGTCCCCTCGAAGCAGAAGAACGCCTTGGCGCCGGAGTCGCCGAGGTGGTAGGCGATCTCCCGCGGCTTGAGCAGCACGTTCAGCGGGACGACGACCGCGCCCGCCTTGAGCACCCCGAAGTACACCATCGGGAAGTACGGGAGGTTCGGGCTGGAGAGCGCCACCTTGTCGCCCGGCCCGATGCCGCGCTCGCGCAGCAGGTTCGCGACCTGGTTCGCGACCTGGTCGAGGAAGGAGTAGGACAGCCGGAGATCGCCGAACACGACCGCGTCGCGGTCGGGCGTCTCCCGGGCGGCGTCCTCCAGCAGCACGGACAGGTTGAGCATGGCACTCCTCGCGCGGAAAGGTGACCTGCCGGTTAGTTACCGACGAGTGTATGAACCGTTTGGCACATCCTGCTGCACGGGACGTGTCCGGCGCCATCATTCGCAGGCCTTGACGTGCCGTTTTCGTCGTTGTGACGGTGGCCGGCGCGGCCGGAAGGGGCCGGAAGGGGCCGGGCGGGAACGCGGCTCCGCCCGCCGTCGTTACCATCCGGGCGGTCCGGCGGCGTTACCATGTGCCGCTTCGGCGAGAAAGGGTGCGCGATCTTGATCATCTTCGGCTGGCGCGTGGTGTTCTTCACCCTGACCAGGGGGACCTTCCACTGCCCCGACTGCGGCGGCGACCGCGAGTACCGCCGCCGGCAGGGGCGCAACTTCTTCACGCTGTTCTTCATCCCGGTCATCCCGCTGATGAAGGCGGGCGGCGAGTTCGTCGAGTGCGACACCTGCCACGGCCGCTGGAACCCCGGCGTGCTCGACGTGCCGACGACCGCGCAGCTCGCGCAGATGCCCGCGATGCTGCTGCGCATGGCCATCGCGCAGGTCCTGCGCTCCGGCGACTACACCGACGAGGCCGCCCGCTCCCGCGCCGTCGCCGTCGTCCGGCAGGCCGGCGAGCCCGGGTACGACGACACCGCCCTGAACGCCGACCTGGGCCGCCCCTTCGACGAGGTCCGCGTCGAGATGGGACGCGCCGCCTCGGCCCTCGCCCCCGAGGCGCGGGAGAGCATCCTGCGCGCCGCCGCCGAGATCGCGCTGGTCGACGGCCCGCTGACCGTCTCCGAGGAGGAGACGCTGTCGGCCGTCGGCGCCGATCTCGAGCTGACCCGCGTCCAGGTGACCGGCGTCGTGTCCATGGCGCGCCAGGAGTCGGGGCATTAAGTCGCGGCGGCGGGGGTTGCGACTGCGCTACTCTTGAGGTATGTCAGCCAGGCTGCTCCTCGAACGACCACGTTGACGCACTGACGTCAGCGTGGTGGCCCCTCCTGTGCGAGGGGCCGTTTCATGTCGGCGGACGGCCACGACCCAGCAGCAGGAACCGGAGTCAGAAGCGTGAGCAGCGACGTTCCCTACCGTGCGACGCCGGGGGGTACAGGGGGGGCGTCCCCCCTGAACGAGGGGTACGACCCCCGGGCGGTTCAGGACAAGTGGCAGGCCCGCTGGGAGGAGCTCGACCCGTTCAAGGCGGACGAGACGGGCACCGCCGAAGAGCGCCGCTACGCCCTCGACATGTTCCCCTACCCCAGCGGCGACCTGCACATGGGCCACGCGGAGGCGTTCGGCATCGGCGACGTCGTCGCGCGCTACTGGTTCCAGCGCGGTCACAACGTCCTGCACCCGATCGGCTGGGACTCCTTCGGCCTGCCCGCCGAGAACGCCGCCATCAAGCGCGACTCGCACCCCGCCGAGTGGACGTACGCCAACATCGAGACGCAGGCGGCCTCCTTCCACCGCTACGCCCCGTCCTTCGACTGGACGCGGCGCCTGCACACCTCCGACCCCGAGTACTACAAGTGGACGCAGTGGCTGTTCCTGCGCTTCTACGAGCGGGGCCTGGCCTACCGCAAGGGCGGCCACGTCAACTGGTGCCCGAAGGACCAGACCGTCCTGGCCAACGAGCAGGTCGTCGGCGGGCACTGCGAGCGCTGCGGCGCGCTGGTCGAGAAGCGCGTGCTGACCCAGTGGTACTTCAAGATCACTGAGTACGCGGACCGGCTGCTGGACGACATGGCGCAGCTGGAGGGCAAGTGGCCCGAGCGCGTCCTGCTGATGCAGCGCAACTGGATCGGCCGCTCCACCGGCGCCGACGTCGACTTCGTGATCGAGGGCCGTGACGAGCCCGTCACCGTCTACACCACGCGCCCCGACACCCTGTACGGCGCGACCTTCATGGTCGTCGCCGCCGACGCCGCGCTGGCCGAGGAGATCTGCCACCCCGACCACCGCGCCGCGTTCGAGGCCTACCGCGACGAGGTCTCCCGCGAGAGCGAGATCGAGCGGCTGTCCACCGAGCGCGAGAAGACCGGCGTGTTCCTGGGCCGCTACGCCGTCAACCCGGTCAACGGCGAGCGGCTGCCCGTCTGGGCGTCCGACTACGTCCTGGCCGAGTACGGGCACGGCGCGATCATGGCCGTGCCGGCGCACGACCAGCGCGACCTGGACTTCGCGCTGAAGTTCGGGCTGCCCGTCCGCGTCGTCGTCGAGACCGGCCTGGCCGACCCCGCCGAGACGGGCGTCGCCACCTCAGGTGACGGCGCCATCGTCAACTCCGGCCCGATCGACGGGCTGACCAAGGCCGACGGCATCGCCCGCATCACCGAGATCCTGGAGGAGCGCGGCACCGGCCGCGCGTCGGTGAACTTCCGGCTGCGCGACTGGCTGGTGTCCCGGCAGCGGTTCTGGGGCTGCCCGATCCCGATCGTGCACTGCGAGGCGTGCGGCGAGGTCCCCGTCCCCGACGACCAGCTGCCCGTGAAGCTGCCCGAGGGCCTGCGCGGCGCCGACCTGGCGCCGAAGGGCACCTCGCCCCTGGCCGCCGCGTCCGACTGGGTGAACACCGAGTGCCCCAAGTGCGGCGGCGCGGCCACCCGCGACACCGACACCATGGACACGTTCGTCGACTCGTCCTGGTACTACTTCCGCTACTGCTCGCCCGGCTACGAGGGCGGCCCGTTCGACGTCGAGCAGGTCCGCAAGTGGATGCCGGTCGACCAGTACACGGGCGGCGTCGAGCACGCCATCCTGCACCTGCTGTACAGCCGGTTCTTCACCAAGGTCCTGCACGACATGGGCATGGTCGACTTCACCGAGCCGTTCACCCGGCTGCTGAACCAGGGCCAGGTGATCAACCAGGGCAAGGCGATGTCCAAGACGCTGGGCAACGGCGTCGACCTGGGCGAGCAGATCGCCGAGTTCGGGGTGGACGTCGTCCGGCTGGCGATCCTGTTCTCCGGCCCGCCCGAGGACGACATCGACTGGGCCGACGTGTCCCAGCACGGCATGTCGAAGTTCCTGTCCCGCGTGCACCGCATCGCCACCGAGGTCTCGTCCCCGCCCGGCGTGGACGTCACCACCGGTGACCCGGCCCTGCGCCGCGCCACGGCCCGCACGGTCGCCGAGGCCACCACGCTGGTCGAGACGCAGCGGTTCAACGTCGCCATCGCGCGGATCATGGAGCTGGTCACGGCGACCCGCAAGGCCATCGACTCGGGCCCCGGCGCCGCCGACCCGGCCGTCCGCGAGGCCGCCGAGGCGATCGCGGTGCTGCTGTCGCTGTTCGCCCCCTACACCGCCGACGAGGTGTGGGAGCTGCTGGGCCGCACGGCGCCGGTGATCCGCGCGGGCTGGCCGTCCGCCGATCCCGCGCTGCTGGTGGAGGAGTCGGTCACCTGCGTCGTCCAGGTCGGCGGCAAGGTGCGCGACCGCCTGGACGTCCCGCCCGGGATCACCGCGGAGGAACTGGAGCGCCGCGCGCTGGCGTCCGCCAAGATCCAGGACGCCCTGGGCGGCGCCGACATCGCCAAGATCATCGTCCGCGCCCCCAAGATCGTCAACATCGTCCCCAAGCGCTGACCAGGGCCCGCCGCGCCGCTCCCCGCGAGCGACGGGGCGGCCACCCCGCCCACCCGGCGCGGCAGGGCGCGAGGTGGCGTGCCGCGGTCGGTCCGCGGGCGCGTCGGTGAGAATTGGTTCAGGGCAGGGTTCAACGGCCGCCGGAGGGGCTCCGGCGGCCGCTGAGGGGCGGCGTCACATCTTGCGGAGGACCGCCACGACGCGTCCGAGCACCGACGCCTCGTCGCCGGGGATCGGCTCGTAGGCGGGGTTCTGGGGCATCAGCCAGATGTGGCCGTCGTCGCGGCGCTTGAACGTCTTGACCGTGGCCTCGCCGTCGATCATGGCGGCCACGATGTCGCCCTGCTCGGCCACCGGCTGCTGCCGCACGACCACCCAGTCACCGTCCGCGATCGCGGCGTCGATCATCGAGTCGCCGGTGACCTTCAGCAGGAAGTGGGTGCCCTCGCCGACGAGCTGCTTCGGCAGCGTGAACACGTCCTCGACGGCCTCCTCGGCGAGGATCGGGCCACCGGCGGCGATGCGCCCGACGAGCGGCACGTACGCGGGCGCGGGCTGCGCCGAGCCCGGCTCGTAGCCCTCCTCGTGGGTGCGCACGGGCGTCGCCCCCGGCACCCTCACCTCGACCGCGCGCGGCCGGTTGGGGTCGCGCCGCAGGAAGCCCTTGCGCTGCAGCGCCCGGAGCTGGTGCGACACGCTGGAGGTGCTGGTCAGGCCGACGGCCTCGCCGATCTCGCGCATCGAGGGCGGGTACCCGCGGCGCTGGACGGAGTCGCGGATCACCTCCAGGACCATGCGCTGTCGCTGGGTCAGGCCCGTCTCGTCCATCGGCCCGTCGGGCAGCTCCCGGACCTTGCTCATCGCTCGTCGCCTCCCGGGCGCCTCGATCCGTCACTCCTTGTCATGGAACCTATCGCGTCCAGGCCCGATGATCAAACAATTGTTCGAAGATGTGCTCGCTTTTTGCGGACGCCCCCTGGTAGAACATCGTACAGGCGTTCGATCGAAAATGCATTCGAAGTCGAGGAGGGGAGAGATGCCGGGTTCACCCCACAGTGACCGTCCCCCGATCCGCCTGACCCGCCGCGGCCGCGCCGTCCTGGTCGCCTTCGCCGCCACCCTGACGCTGATATTGCTCTGGCTCACCGTGGGCCCGGGCGCCTTCGCCGGTTCCGGTGAAGGCCACGGCGCCTCGGTCCGTCCCGCCCGAACGGTCGTCGTCGAGCCCGGTGAGACCCTCTGGGAGATCGCCTCCGCCGCCGATCCCGGCAGCGACCCCCGCGTGGTCGTCCAGCGGATCATCGACCTCAACGGACTCGCGGGCGACCCCACCGTCCATCCCGGCCAGGAGCTCCGCCTCCCCGCGAGCTGACCCCGGCCGCCACGCAAAGTAACCATCCTTCCCCCCGCGTTGCGTGCCGCCATGGCCCGCCGCCGGCGTGCGGCGACTCCAGGCGCTCCCGTGCCGTATCGGCGGCGGCCTTGCCGGACGCCGGAGAGGTCGCCGGGTGAGGCGTTCACCGAGCGCGACGGCCTGAGCGGTCACGGGCGGTGGCGCATGGGCGCCGGGGCGTCTGCCTGGGGCTTTGCGGAGTGAAGGGTCACCCGGAGGGGTCCGGTGGAGGCGGTGGGTGACGACACGCCCGGAGGGAAAATCGGGGTGTCGGAGGTGACCTGCGCGGACGTGGCGGATGTGACGCGCGGGGCCGCCGATCAGGTTGCGAACGGCTCCGGCGAGCCGTACGGTTGACCACAACATCTAGTAGTCACATCGATGTAGTTCCCTATATATGGCATCAACATCGGTGTAACTCGTTTACGTCAGGGAAGGGGAACAAACGTGCACTGCCCGTTCTGCCGCAACCCTGACACCAAAGTGATCGACAGCCGTTCGACCGATGACGGTGGCGCCATTCGGCGTCGCCGGTCGTGCTCGGAATGCGGCAAGCGATTCACCACGCAGGAGAATGTGCTCGTGATGGTGGCCAAGCGCAGCGGGGTCACCGAGCCGTTCTCGCGGGAAAAGATCATCGCCGGGGTGCGCAGGGCCTGCCAGGGCCGTCCGGTCGACGAGGATGCGCTCGCGAAGCTGGGACAGCGGGTCGAAGAGGCGATCAGGTCGTCCGGATCCGCGGAAATCCCCTCGCACGAGATCGGCCTCGCGATCCTGGGGCCGCTCGGCGAACTCGACGAGGTCGCCTATCTGCGATTCGCCTCGGTCTACCGGAGCTTCGAGTCGCTGGACGACTTCGCCAAGGAGATCGAAGCACTGCGGAAGGCCGGTTCCTCGGGGGAGCCCGGCCCGTCCCGGTAGGGACGGTTCCGGAAACACATCAGCACATGTAAAGGCGTCTCCGCGCGGGCATGGCCCGTGCGGCGGCGGAGTTGTTCCTGAACAGGGCCCGGCGGGAGGGCCCGAGAGGGGGAAGGCCATGACGGAGACGGTGAGCGGCTCGGCGGCACGGCGCGGCAAGGGGGGCCGCAAGGGGCTGAAGATCGAGCGCATCTTCACCACGCCCGGCGTGCACCCGTACGACGAGCTGCGCTGGGAGCGCCGCGACGTCGTCATGACCAACTGGCGCGACGGCTCGGTGAACTTCGAGCAGCGCGGCGTCGAGTTCCCCGACTTCTGGTCGCTGAACGCCGTCAACATCGTCACGTCCAAGTACTTCCGCGGGGCGGTCGGCACGCCGCAGCGGGAATGGAGCCTGAAGCAGCTCGTCGACCGCGTCGTCCGCATGTACGTGGACACGGGGCTCAAGGAGGGCTACTTCGCCTCCGAGCAGGACGCCGAGATCTTCGACCACGAGCTGAAGTACGCCCTGGTCCACCAGATGTTCAGCTTCAACTCCCCCGTCTGGTTCAACGTCGGCACCAGGTCCCCGCAGCAGGTCTCGGCGTGCTTCATCCTGTCCGTGGACGACACGATGGAGTCGATCCTGGACTGGTACAAGGAAGAGGGCGTCATCTTCAAGGGCGGCTCCGGCGCCGGCCTGAACCTCTCCCGCATCCGCTCCAGCCGTGAGCTGCTGTCCTCGGGCGGGACGGCCAGCGGCCCGGTGTCGTTCATGCGCGGCGCCGACGCGTCCGCCGGGACGATCAAGTCGGGCGGCGCGACCCGCCGCGCCGCCAAGATGGTCGTGCTGGACGTCGACCACCCCGACATCGCGGAGTTCATCGAGACCAAGGCGCGCGAGGAGGACAAGATCCGCGCGCTGCGGGACGCCGGGTTCGACATGGACCTCGGCGGCAAGGACATCGGCAGCGTCCAGTACCAGAACGCCAACAACTCCGTCCGGGTGTCGGACGAGTTCATGCACGCGGTCGAGTCGGACGGCGAGTTCGGGCTGCGCGCCCGGATGACCGGCGAGGTCATCGAGACGGTCAAGGCCAAGGAGCTGTTCCGGCTGATGGCCAAGGCGGCGTGGGAGTGCGCCGACCCCGGCATCCAGTACGACGACACGATCAACGACTGGCACACCAACCCCGAGACCGGGCGGATCACCGCGTCCAACCCCTGCTCGGAGTACATGAGCCTGGACAACTCGTCCTGCAACCTCGCCAGCATCAACCTGCTGAAGTTCCTCACCGACGAGAACGCGTTCGACGTCGCGAAGTTCGTCAAGCTCACCGAGCTGATCATCACGGCGATGGACATCTCCATCACCTTCGCCGACTTCCCGACGGAGAAGATCGCCGAGACGACCCGCGACTACCGGCAGCTCGGCATCGGCTACGCCAACCTCGGCGCCCTGCTGATGGCGACCGGGCACGCCTACGACTCCGAGGGCGGGCGGTCCCTCGCCGCGGCGATCACCTCGCTGATGACGGGCGTCGCCTACCGGCGCTCGGCCGAGCTCGCGGGCGTCGTCGGCCCGTACGCCGGCTACGCGCGCAACGCCGAGGGGCACAAGCGCGTCATGCGCAAGCACGCCGCCGCCAACGACGACATCCGCACGCTGGACGCGATGGACAAGGCGATCCACGCCGCCGCCGCCAAGCAGTGGGCCGACTGCCTGAAGGCCGGCGAGAAGAACGGGTACCGCAACGCGCAGGCCAGCCTGCTCGCCCCGACCGGGACGATCGGCCTGATGATGGACTGCGACACCACCGGCATCGAGCCGGACCTCGCGCTGATGAAGTTCAAGAAGCTCGTCGGCGGCGGGTCCATGCAGATCGTCAACCACACGGTGCCGCGCGCCCTGAAGAAGCTCGGCTACCAGCAGGAGCAGATCGAGGCGATCGTCGAGTACATCTCCGAGCACGGCCACGTCGTGGACGCGCCGGGGCTGCGCCCCGAGCACTACGAGGTGTTCGACTGCGCGATGGGCGAGCGGGCGATCAGCCCGATGGGGCACGTCCGGATGATGGCGGCCGTCCAGCCGTTCCTGTCCGGCGCGATCTCCAAGACCGTCAACATGCCGGAGCAGGCCACCATCGAGGACATCGAGAAGGTGTACTTCGAGGGCTGGCGGCTCGGCCTGAAGGCCCTGGCGATCTACCGCGACAACTGCAAGGTCGGCCAGCCGCTGTCCGCCGCGGGCAAGAAGGAGGAGCCGAAGGCGGCGGCGCCCGCGGACACGGCGCCGCGCCCGGTCCGCCGGCGGCTGCCGAAGCAGCGGCCCGCGACCGTGACCCGCTTCTCCGTGGCGGGCGCCGAGGGCTACATGACCGCCTCGTCCTACCCGGACGACGGCGTCGGCGAGGTCTTCCTCAAGCTCGGCAAGCAGGGCTCCACGCTCGCCGGCGTGATGGACGCCTTCTCCATGGCGATCTCCATCAGCCTGCAGTACGGCGTCCCGCTGGAGACGTGGGTGGAGAAGTTCACCAACATGCGGTTCGAGCCCGCGGGCATGACCGACGACCCCGACATCCGCATGGCGACCTCGGTGATGGACTACATCTTCCGCCGCCTGGCGCTCGACCACCTCCCCTACGAGGAGCGCGCCGGCCTCGGCATCTTCACCGCCGAGGAGCGCGCGATGCAGGCCAACGGCGAGGACCCCGCCGCCCTGCACGCCGAGGACGAGGTCGACCACGAGTCGCTGGCGCAGTCCGCCGAGATCGCCCGGCCCGCGGCGCCCGCCCCGGCCCCGGCCGGTGAGGCGCGCTCGTCCATGGAGGTGATCGAGAGCCGCCAGGGCCGCACGGCCGACGCGCCGCTCTGCCTCACCTGCGGCACGAAGATGCGCCCGGCGGGCAGCTGCTACGTCTGCGAGGGCTGCGGCTCCACCAGCGGCTGCAGCTGAGGACGAGCGAACCTCCATCCGCTCGTCGAACTGATCGACTCCGGTTGAACCACCGGACGGCGAAGGGGAACCGGCCATGGTCGGTTCCCCTTCGGCGTATCAGACGGCCTCCATCCATGAGAAGGGCCGCGACCTGCTGAAGCCACTGCGGAAGACTATGATCAGGCCATGCCTTTGACGGCGGATGACGTCGACCGGTTCGAGCTGGCGAGGCCCCGTCTGCAGGCCATCGCCTACCGTCTCCTCGGCTCCGCGGACGAGGCACAGGACGTCGTCCAGGAAACGTTCCTGCGCTGGCAGGCCGCGGACGTCGGCCGCGTCGAGGTCCCTGAGGCCTGGCTGACGAAGGTGCTCACCAACCTGTGCCTCAACCAGCTCGCCTCCGCGCGGGCACGCCGCGAGACCTACGTGGGCCGGTGGCTCCCCGAGCCGCTGTTCGCGGGGGACCCGATGCTCGGCCCGGCCGACACCGCCGAGCAGCGCGAATCGGTGTCGTACGCGGTCCTCACTCTCATGGAGCGGCTGTCTCCCAACGAACGGGCCGTCTACGTCCTGCGGGAAGCCTTCGACTACCCGCACCGGGAGATCGCCGAGATCCTCGACATCACCGAGGCCGCCAGCCAGCAGATCTTTCACCGTGCCAAGAAGCACGTCGCGCATGGCAAGGCCCGTCGCGAGATAGACGAGGCCGCCGCGCGTCGGATCGTCGAAGAGTTCCTCGCGGCCGCGACCAGTGGCCACACCGATGAGCTCGTACGCCTGCTCACCAAGGACGCCGTCTCCATGGGTGACGGCGGAGGGAAGGTCCCGGCGCGCACCAAGGCGTTCGAGGGAGCCGTCGCGGTCGCGAAGTTCGTGGGGGCGCTCCTCAAGCCCAGCGAGGCGACGCGCGCCATCGTCGGTGGCTCGTCCGAGATATACGCCTGGGTCGCCAACGGCGAACCCGCCGTCGTGGCCGTCGTGGAAGGCCGGGTCGTCGCCGTCATGTGCCTGGAGGTCACGGCCGGGGGCATCGCCGCCTGCCGTACCCAGGCGAACCCCGACAAGCTCGCACGCGCGACCGAGCAGTGGGCGGCGGCCGACCATGGTGAGCCCCTGCTCGTGGTGTGACCCAAGTCACATTCGACTCTTGTCAGCAATCGGCGGGCCATCCGGTTCAAGTGGCGAACCCGAACCGGACAGCAAGGGAGCCGACGATGAGAGTGCTCGTGGCAGGAGCGACCGGAGCGATCGGCATGGAACTCGTGCCTCGCCTGGTCGAGGCGGGACACGAGGTGTTCGCCATGGTCCGCAGCGAATCCGGCAAGTCCAAGGCGGCGGAACTGGGCGCGGTGCCGGTCATCGCCGACGCGCTCGATCGCGCCCAGGTCGAGGCGGCCGTGCGCGAGGCGGCCCCGGAGGTGGTCGTCCACCAGCTGACCGCCATCGGGGACATCGACACCCGCCATTTCGAACGCAGCTTCGCCGCGACCGGCCGGCTGCGGACCGAGGGCACCGACAACCTGCTCGCGGCCGCCCGCGCCGCCGGAGTGCGACGGTTCGTCGCCCAGAGCAACGGCGCGTTCACCTACGACCGGACCGGCGGGCCGGTCAAGGTCGAGGAAGACCCCCTGGACCGCTCGCCGATCCCCCAGATGGCCTCGATGATCGCCGCGATCGAGCACTTGGAGAAGGCCGTGCTCGGCGCCGCCTGGACCGAGGGGATCGTGCTGCGCTATGGCGGGTTCTACGGACCCGGCACCTCCATGGCGCCGGGCTCCGAGCAGCTCGAGATGATCCGCAAGCGCAAGTTCCCGGTGGTCGGCGACGGCGGCGGGGTGTGGTCGTTCATCCACATCGCCGATGCCGCCGAGGCCACGGTCGCAGCGGTGGAGAAGGGCGGCCGCGGCGTCTACAACATCGTCGACGACGATCCCGCTCCGGTCGCCGAATGGCTGCCGGAACTGGCGGCGATCCTGGGCGCCAAGAAGCCGATGCGCGTCCCGCGGTTCGTCGGACGGCTGGCCGCCGGACAGGCCGGCGTGGTGCTCATGACCGAACTGCGCGGCGCGTCCAACGCCAAGGCGAAGCGCGAACTGGGCTGGCACCCGGCACACCCCACCTGGCGCCAAGGCTTCCGGGCTATGGCGTGACCTGCTGAGCGCCGTCCGAGGCTGGACGTCATGACCACGTCAGTGCCCCCGGACCCGATTCCCCCCGGCGTCATCCGCAAGTTCCGCGACGAGCTCGTTCAGGACGAGTTCGATCGCGTCTCGCCGATGTACCGGCCCGTCGTCAGGCCGGCGGGTCGGTGTCGCCGGTGGGGGGCTTGGTCGGCTGGGTGGTCGAGGTGCGGCGGCGCTGGGAGGACTTGCGGCGGCCGGCCACCAGCACGTCGTCGCTCGTGTCGGCGGGCTTGTCCGGGCCGCCGGACGACTCGGGGGCGGGGACCGCGGGCGGCTTGGAGGAGCGGCGGGGCTTCTTCGCGGGCTTCAGTTCGGCCTGGCGGAGCGACTCCACGAAGCTCGCCGCGTCGTCCTCGTCCTCCTTCTCGGCGGGACGGCGGAGGCGTTTCGCGATGACCCACTGGTCGACGGTCAGGCGCCCGCCGCCCCCCGCGGCGAACAGCAGGCCGGCCAAGCCGAGGGCGACGACCAGCTCGTAGCCGTTCTGGACGCTCTTGCCGTCCACCATGAACAGGCCCTTGTCGGCGTGGACGAAGATGAACGCGCCCGCCATGTCGAGGAAGAGGAGCACGCCGGTGACCGGGAGGCCGAGCCCGGCGATCAGCGCCGCCCCGCCCAGGAGTTCGACGAAGGCGGAGTAGACGGCGGCGGCCGTCGGGAGCGGCACGCCGAGGGAGTCGAACGAGCGGCTCGTCGCGGTGACCCCCGCCTCGATCTTCTGCCAGCCGTGCGCCATGAAGACGATGCCCACGCCGAGCCGCGCCAGGAGGGCGACGACGTCGTACAGCGGCCGAGTGCGCATGCCGGCGACTCCTTCAGCGCGGGGGACGGGCCCTGTTCGACGGAGAGTATGACGGCCCCGGCGCGGATCCCGCGAACATCGCAGGTGAACGGGCCGCTCAGGTTTCGATGGAGGCGCGGGCGAGGGCCGTTGCGACGGTTTTGCAGGCGTGCTCGACGTCCTCGATGCCGCCGCGCAGGGTCGCGCCGCGCTCGGAGAGGGCGGCGAGGAGGAAGGTGTGGCCTCCGACCCGGACGATGCCGATGCTGTTGACCGTCCAGGCGCCGCCGTGCCTCTCGCGGGGCAGCCACCCGTTCTTCAGCTCGGCGCCGGTTCCGGCCGCGCTGACGCCCCACGCCTGTTCCGGCGTCACGTCCCCCATGAGCCGGCGGACGTAGCGGCGGCCTGCGGAACCGAGCGGGCTGTCCGCGGACGTCAGGGCGCTCAGCAGGCGGATCTGGTCGGCGGCGCTCGTCGTCGTCGAACCCCAGGAGCCGCCGGCGCCCGGCTCGGTGTCGCGCAGCCCCAGCTTCCTGTTGGCGGAAGCCAGGCCGTGGGCGCCGCCGATGGCCTGCCACAGCGCGCTGGCGGCGTCGTTGTCGCTGACCGTGATCGCACGTTCGGCCAGGGCCTTCTCGGCGGACGTGAGGGAGCGTTCCTCGCGCTGCGCTTGGAGGAGCAGTGCCATGACGATGTCGACCTTGGCGATGCTGGCCGTCGCCGTCCGCAGGCTCCCGCCGTAGGAGTACGCGAGGCCGGTGGACGGGTCGCGCACCGATATCGCCAGGTCGTCGGCCCTGTCGCCCAGGTGGCGGCGGAGCGCGCGGGTGAGTTCCTCGCGCTCGGACCGGGTGAAGGCGGGCGTCGCCGGGGGCCGCCTCGGAGTCGGGGGCGTCGCGGTCACCGTAGGGACGGTAGGGGGTTCGTAGACGTACGCCGTGGAGCCGGCCATGAGTATCGCGGCCGCGGCGAGCATCGCGCCGACGAGGAGCACCGCCCGTCTCATCGACGCCGTCCTGCGTCGGAATCCATGATCGGGAGTGTCATGAGCCCGCCGTTACCCCTCTGTTAACCCCGTTCGTGCTGTGGCGGTGCGGGTCTCGGCTGTGCAGGCGGGTAAGACGTGCAGCTAATGACAGTGAGCAGAGTGAGAAGATGTTCGCATGATGGCTTCTCGGCAGCTGGAGTACTTCAGGGCGGTGGCGCGCGAGCTGCACTTCACGCGTGCGGCGGAGGCGCTGCGGATCGCGCAGCCCGCGCTGTCCCAGCAGATCCGCAAGCTGGAGCGGCAGCTCGGCGTCACCCTGTTCGAGCGCGACAACCACCGGGTGGAGCTGACTCCGGCCGGGGCGGCGCTGCTGGAGCACGCCGAGCGGATCCTGGCCGACATCGCGGCGGTCGAGGACGAGATGCGCGGCTGGGCGGAGGGGACGCGGGGCCGGATCCGCCTCGGCGGAGCGCGCGGCCTGACGGCCCGGCTGGCGCGCCTGCTGGTGGAGTTCGCCGAGGAGTTCCCGGCTGTCGACGTGGAACTGCGGGAGATGAACACCGAGGAGATGGTCGCGGGCCTCGCCGGCGGGCATCTCGACGCGGCGACCCTCGTCCGGCTGCCGCAGGAGGAAGGGCGGCGGCTCGACTCCCTGCCGCTCGGCGAGGAGCCGCTCGTCCTCATCACCTCGGTCTCCGCGCCGCTCGCGAGCCGGTACCGGGTGCCCGTCGCCGCTCTCGACGGTGCCGACCTGGTCTGCTACGCGCCGGGCTCGGCGATCCGCGAGATCATCCTGTCGGCCCTGGCGGCCGCCGGCGCGACGGCGCGCATCCGGTACGAGACGCGGGAGTACAGCACGGCCCGCGCCATGGCGAGCGTGGGCCTGGCCGCGGCCGTCGTCCCCCGGTCCGTGGCCGAGGAGCCGGGCCGGCCGGTGGGCGTCGTCCGCCTGGACCCCGAACCGACCTGGGCCCCGTCCCTCGCCTGGCCCGCCGGGCGCCGCCCGAGCCCCGCACTGGCCGCGTTCATCGATTTCGTCGCGCGCCGTCCGGACCTCGCCTCGGTCGGACCGTGACCCCGGCGATAAGACAGGGATATGACAATCAGCTCTATCAAGTCTTGGACGTCTTACGGATGGCGCGGCGAGGATGGGGGCGTTCCACAGAACGACTTTGGAGGACGACATGGACCGTGGTGAGCGGGGACGGCGCGAGTACGAGGGCTTGATGGGGCGCCGGCCCGAGGAGGCGCTCGGTGAGGTGCTCCGGACCTCCCCGCAGATGTTCGAAGCGGTCGTGGACGGCGCGTTCGGCGGTGCGCTGGCCCGCCCCGAACTGGGCCGCCGGATGCGGGAACTGGCCTCCGCGGCCATCATCGCGTCCGCGGGAGGGGCGGAGCGCCGACTCGCGAGCCACGTGCGGGGAGCGCTGCGGCAGGGCGTCGAGCCGTCCGAGCTGCTCGCGCTCTGCGAGCACATCTCGGTCTACGCCGGTTTTCCGCGTGCACTGGACGCGCTCGCCGTCGTCAACGAGGTCCTGGAGGAGCAGGGTGTTCCGAAGCCGCCGCGGATGCACCGCGTCGCGCTGGCGGGCCACGAGACCGTCGTCGCGCAGAAGGGCGACCACGGGCCGACTGTGATCCTTTCGCACTCGCTGGGCGTGGACTGGCGCATGTGGGAGCCCGTCATGGAGCGGCTCGCGCACGGCCGGCGGGTGCTCGCCTACGACTTCCGCGGACACGGCCGGGCCGGCGGGGCGCCCCGACCGTTCGGCATGGACGACCTCGCCGACGACCTGCTCGGCGTCCTCGACGCGTTCGACGCGGAGCGGGCGCACGTCGTCGGCCTGTCGATGGGCGGTGGGATCGCGCAGACCGCCGCCGTCCGCGCACCCGACCGTGTCGCCTCCCTTGCCCTGCTCGCCACAACCGACCACGCCTTCGACGCCTTCGAGGACCGCGCCCGCTCCGGTGAGACCGACGGCATGGAGGCGCAGATCGTCCCCACCCTGACCCGCTGGTTCACGCCCGCCGCGCTCGCCACCGACATCTGGGGCGTCCGGTACGCGCGCGAGCACATCCGGCGCTTCGACTCCGCCGACTGGGCCGCGTCCTGGCGGGCCTTCAAGGGCGTGGACGTGCAGGGCCGCATCACCGGGAGGGACTTCCCGACCCTGGTTCTCGCGGGCGAACTGGACGCCTCGACGACCCCGGAGATCATGTCCGGCATCGCCGAGCGCATCCCGGGCTCGACCTACCAGGAGCTTCCCGGCACCCCGCACATGCAGACCCTCGAACGTCCCGACCTGGTCGCCGCGGCGCTCGACGAGTTCCTCCCGGCCGACCGCTAGGGCCTTCTCCGCCGAGCGGGGGAGGCGGACGGCCCGCGCGGGGGAGCCGGTGCCGGGGCTGCGGACGCCAGGCTCCGATCATGACGGGAATGCCTGATGCGTCCGGAGCGGTCGGGGCGAGGTGGGACGCGGCGCGACGGATCGGCGGGTACGGCGCCGCCGCGTCGCTCTCGCTGTACCTGGTGGTCAAGGTCGTGTGGATAGCGGCGGCGGCGCTGGGCGACGTGCCGGCGGATTTCGGCGGCGCGGACTGGATCGTGCTCAACGCGGTGACGGTCGGCATGTCCGCGACCGGGATCGTGCTGGGCCTCGTCTTGGCCCGGGGCGGGAAGTGGCGGATCCCGGCCGCGCCGCTGGTCTTCTTCACGTGGGTGAGCAGCGGTTTCCTGATCCCGCTCCTGCCCTACACGCTGGTCAGTTCCGTCCTCGGCGCCGGTAAGGAGGACACCGGCGGGGACGGCGGCGACGTGGCACCGTCCTGGGAAATGGCTCTCATCGGCATCGGATTCACCGGCATGGCCATCGGCCTCGCCATCGCCCTTCCCATCTACATGAGGGAGAGGTGGCCGACGGCCTTCCTGGGACGCCTCGCCGACCGCAGGAGGACCGCCGTTCGCCGTGCACGCGCCGCCGCCCTCCTCAGCGCTGCGCCGACCGCGGTGTGGGCCGTGTGGGCCGCGGGTGGAGGATTCGGCCTCGACCCCGCGCACCACGACCTCCTCGACCTGAACACCCGGCTCCTGCTGGGCGATTCGGCGCTCTGGACTGTGCTCGGCGCCTGGAGCGTCCTGGCCGTCGCCTCCGCGCGCTCGGACCTGCCCGCCTGGCTTCCGACGGCCCTGGGGTTCACCGCGTCGGGCTCCCTCTTCGCGTGGGGCGGCTGGAAGCTCGCGGTGGCGCTCCTCCGTCCGGGCGGCTACGCGACCGCCGAGTACCCGGCGGTCGCGATCGTCCTCAACGCCCTCGCCGTCGCGGGCGGCGTCCTGATGCTGAGCACGCTCCTGGACTCCCTGCGCGTCGCCGGCACCCGGGCCGCCGAGCGGGGATGAGCCCGCTCAGCGCGTCCGGCCTCGGGGTTTGAGGGGTGTCGCGGGCATGGCGGGCGCCGGGATGGGCGCGCCGTCGTAGCCGCGCACCGTGCCGAAGCGGTCGCCGCCCATCCAGTCCTCGCGGGCGCGGGCGATCTCCTCTCCCGTCCGGGCGACGAAGTTCCACCACATGACGAGCTTCTCCTCGAACGGCTCGCCGCCGAGGAGCACGAGACCGCTCGCGCCGTCGGCCCTCAGCGGCAGTTCGCGGCGGCCGGATCCCAGGTAAAGCATCGATCCGGGCTCCACGCGCATCCCGTCGACCTCCGTGACGCCGGACATCGTGAGCGCGGCGTACTCGAAGTCCGGTTCGACCGGCAGGCGCACGTCGACGCCGTCGGCCAGGGCGATGTCCGCTCCGACGATGGGCGTGAAGACCGTGCCGGGCGACGCGGCGCCGTCCAGCTCCCCGAGGATCACAGTGGCGCTGAACCCCGGACCGTCCACGACGGGCAGGTCGGCGTGGTGCTCGAACGCCGGGTCCGTGTACCGGTCCGAATCGGGCAGCGCCACCCAGAGCTGGGCGCCGTGCAGGAGGGGGCCGTGCCCGCGCGGCGACTCCTCCGAATGCGCGATGGCCCGTCCGGACGTCATCAGCCCGAGCTCCTTCGGCCGGACGGTCTGCAGGCTGCCGAGGCTGTCGCGGTGCAGCACCTCGCCGCCGTGCAGCCAGCTCACCGTCTGCAGCCCGATGTGGGGGTGGGGCGGCACCTGCATGCCGGGTTCGTCGGTGATGTCGTCCGGCCCGTAGTGGTCGACGAAGCACCAGGCGCCGACCATCCGCCGCCCCAGGCTGGGCAGCAGCCGCCGGACGACCGTGCTCTCGCCGAGCGGCACCCGCCGCGGCGGCAGCAACTCGTGGACCGGGCCTCCCGGAACCTCCTCCCGGCCCCCGCACTCGACCGGCTTCGGCTTGACGTCGAGATTGCTCACCCGGACCCCCTCCCTCAGACGCTGTCCCCCCACGATGCCATCCACACCCCCAACCCGAGCTCCGCGCCCCAGGCCCACACCCCCACCCCGCGCTCCGTGCTTTCGGCCCGCGCTTCGTGCCCCCGGCCCGCGCTCCGTGCTTTCGGCCCGCGCTTCGCGTCCCCGGCCCGCGCTCCGTGCTTTCGGCCCGTGCTTCGCGTCCCCGGCCCGTGCTTCGCGTCCCCGGCCCGTGCTTCGCGTCCCCGGCCCGTGCTTCGCGTCCCCGGCCCGTGCCCCGCGTCCCCGGCCCGTGCCCCGCGTCCCCGGCCCGTGCCGTCGGCTCGAGGCGGGTGTCCTCGGCCCGAGGCCGTGCCGTCGGCTCGAGGCGGGTGCCCTCGCCCGAGGCCGTGCTCCCAGCCTGGGCCCGCGTCCCCGGCTCGTTGTCGAGCGTGTCGATCACTCCGCCGGGCGTGCCGGCCCGCTCGTCAAGGCCTTCAGGCGGCAAGCGGGGCCCACGGCTTGTTGTCGAGCGTGTTGATCAGTCCGCCGGGCGGGGTGGGCCGCTTGTCATGGTCCTCAGGCGGGGGAGTGGGGTGCCCACCGCTCGTTGTGGATCTTCGGCGTGTTGATCAGTTCGCCGGGCGGGGTGGGCCGCTTGTCATGGTCCTCAGGTGGGGAAGTCGGGGGCCCAGGGCTCGTTGTCGAGTTCCAGGGTGTTGATGAGTTGGCTGATGGTGCGGTACCAGCCTGCGAGGACCAGGAGTTCGAGTAGTTGCGGCTCGTCGTAGTGGTCGGCGAGGGCGTCCCAGGTCGGGCGGGATATGCGGGTCGAGTCGTGGAGTTCGTCGATCGCGCTGATCAGGAGGCGCTCCTTCGGCGACCAGGGGGCGGGGTCGCCGGACACGGTCGCCCGGATCTGCTCCGGGTCGAGCCCGGCGGCCTCGCCGAACGCCGCGGTGTGGACGCCCCACTCGTATTCGCAGCCGGCGCGTGCGCAGGTGCGGTCGATGACGATCTCGCGGTCCCGGAGGGGCAGGCGGCCGTGGCCGAGCAGGCCGGCGCCGAGCACGCGCATGCGCGACGCCAGTTCGGGGTTCCGGTGCAGGGTGCGGAACAGGACCAGCGGCTCGTGCGCGACGTCCGGCGGCATCCACTTGGCGAGGGCGGCGGCGATGTCGGGGGTGTACGGGGGGTCGAGCGGTGCGATGCGCGGCATGGCTGCCTCCGATGTGCTTCGAATTCAGAAGCATTGTGGCGCTTCTGAAACAGAAGCACAAGGGATGGCACCCGTCAGGCGGGGGGCTCCTCCAGGGCGGCGGCCCACCGGTCGGACCATCGCGACCGGGGGCCGAGCGCCTCGCGGGCGTCGCGGCCCAGGCCGGTCAGGGCGTACAGGTTCTCGGGCGTCTGGTGGACGGGGCCCGCGTCGATCAGTTCGAGGAGCCGCTGCCGCAGGACGCTGGACGACATGGCGTCGCAGCGCTGCCAGAGGGGGCGGAAGCCGAGGGGCTCGTCCTGGAGCTCCCTGATGATGCGCAGCGTCCAGCGGCGGCCGAACAGGTCGAGGGCCGCCGTGAGCGGGCGGCCGCCGGTCGAGCCGCGCACCGGCCTTCACGGTCTCGGCATGCCCCCTCCAGTGGTCGGTTCCCGGAACCCCGACCGGAGCCGCCGCGCCCCAGCCCGCACGCGCTGGAATCGCCTGCGCGGCCGCGGGGTTCAGTCCTACGTGATGCACGGTGAGTACAAGGTCCCCGGCGGGAAGCTGGTCGTCGCCGACGTCGAGGTCGTGGACGGGCTGCTGCGCGGCCCGCGGATCAGCGGTGACTTCTTCCTGGAGCCGGACGGCGCCCTCGAAACGATCAATGCCGCCCTGGACGGGCTGCCGGCCGGGCTCGACGCCCGGGCGCTCGGCGCCCGCGTCCAGGCGGCCCTCCCGCGGGACACGGTGATGCTCGGCATCACCACCGAGGCCGTGGGGATCGCGGTGCGGCGGGCCGTCACGCGCGCCTCCGACTGGCGCGAGCACGACTGGCGGCTGATCCACGAGCCTCCGCAGGAGCCGGCCCTGCACATGGCCCTCGACCAGGTCATCGCCGAGGAGGTCGGCGCGGGACGGCGGCCGCCCACGCTGCGGGTGTGGGAGTGGGCGTCGCCGGCGGTGGTCATCGGCAGCTTCCAGTCGCTGCGCAACGAGGTCGACGCCGAGGAGGCCGCGCGCCACGGCGTGGAGGTGGTCCGCCGGATCAGCGGCGGCGGCGCGATGTTCATCGAGCCCGGCAACACCATCACCTACTCGCTTTACGCGCCGGAGAGCCTGGTGGCGGGGATGTCCTTCGCCGAGAGCTACGCGTTCCTCGACGACTGGGTGCTGGGCGCGCTCGGCGAGCTCGGGATCAGGGCCTGGTACCAGCCGCTGAACGACATCACCTCCGACCACGGCAAGATCGCCGGCGCCGCCCAGAAGCGGCTCGCCGCGGGTGCCGTGCTGCACCACGTGACCATGGCGTACGACATCGACGCGGACAAGATGCTGAGGGTGCTCCGCATCGGCCGGGAGAAGATCTCCGACAAGGGCATCGCGAGTGCGAACAAGCGCGTGGACCCGCTCCGCCGCCAGACGGGCCTGCCCCGCGAAGAGATCATCGACCGCATGATCGCCCACTTCCGCGGCCGCTACGGCCTCTCCGACGACCGGGTGACCGACGACGAGCTGCGCCTCGCCCACAAGTACGTGACCGACAAGTTCTCCACCCCCGCCTGGACCGCCCGAGTCCCCTGATTCGCTTGTGACCCTCTCGATCTCATTCCACATGCCGGGTCTCCTTGGGCTGAGTGCGGTGGGTTGTTCCGGTGGGTCTGCCTTTGTGGTGGTTCGGCCTGGGGAGCCGGATCCTCAGGCGGTCCGGGTGTGGGAGCAGGCGGCGGCCGGTTCCGGGACGGCGCGGTCTTCACGCCGTTCGGTCCGTTCGGGACGGGCGATGAGGCGCCAGGCGGCCAGTGCGGCGGCGAGGTAGGCGGCGCCGATCAGCGCGAACGAGACGGTGGCGCCGGTCGTCCAGTCGGTGGACGCGCCGAGGACGGCGCCGATGGCCGCGATGCCGATGAGCGTGCCTATCTGGCGGCCCGTGTTGAGGACGGAGCCGGCCACGCCGCCGTTGCCGGGGCCCGCGGCGTCGACCATGACGGCCGTCATGGCGGGGGAGGTGATGCCGCCCGCGATGCCGGCCGCGGCCAGGGCGGCCGCGGTCGTCCAGTAGGGGGTGGACGGGCCGATCGCGGCCAGGGCGAGAGAGGACGCGGCGGCGAGCAGGAGGGAACCGATCAGCAGCAGGCCGGTCGGGACGCGCGCGGACAGGTGCGCGAAGGCCAGGTTGCTGAGCGGGATGAAGACGGTCAGCGGGAGGACCATCAGGCCCGCCTTGACCGGACCGGCGCCGCCGCCGTGCTGGAAGTACAGGCCGACCAGGAACAGCGTCCCGAAGAAGGCGGCGTTGAACAGGAAGCCCACGGTGTTCGCGCCGGCGAAGCGCGGGCCGCGGAACAGCCGCCACGGCATCACGGTGCTCCGGGCGCGGCGCTCCCGCAGAGGCAGGAGGGCGGCGGTGCCCAGCGCCACGGCGATCGCGGCGAGGACCGGAAGGGAGCCCCAGCCGCGGTGCGGACCCTCGATCAGCGCGAAGCTGAGGGCGCCGAGGCCCGCGACCAGTGCGGCGTGCCCGGGGACGGCGAGCGGGACGGGGCGGCCGGGGGCGGGGGCGATGAAGCGGCGGGCCAGGGCCATGCCCGCGAGGGCGAGCGGCACGTTGATCAGGAAGATGGCGCGCCAGCCGAGCGTGCCTACCACGACGCCGCCGGCGGTGGGCCCCAGGGCGACGGAGGACGAGACGATCGCCGACCACAGGCCGAGCACGCGGGCCCGGCGCCGCGGATCGGGGAAGGCCTCGACCAGCAGTGCCAGCGAGCTCGGCATGAACAGCGCGGCGCCGGCGCCCTGGACGAGCCGGGCCGCGATGAGGACCTCGATCGTCGGGGCGAGCGCGGCGCCCAGCGAGGCGGCCAGGAACACCGCCATGCCCCACAGGTAGACCCGCCGGGCGCCGAGCCGGCCGGCGAGCCCGCCCGCCAGCATCAGCAGGGCCGCGAACGTGAGCACGTAGCCGTCGACGGCCCAGGTGAGGCGGCTCAGCGGGGCGTGCAGGCGGTCCTGGACGGTCGCCCCGGCGATCTGCATGACCGTGGCGTCCACACTCGCCAGCACGAAGCCCGCGGCGAGCGCGGTGATCTTCATGGCGGGGGAGCCTCCGGGTCCGGATGCCATGATCAGTCCCTTCGTCGAAAGCGGACCACTCGCGTCCGCTTCGGCGAAGCTAGCGCAACCGGACGCGAGCTGTCCACTTAAATCGGACGGAAGGCGTCCGCTTGTGGTTAGAATCCGGTTCATGAGCGGTACCAGGAGCGCCGTGGACCGCCTGCTGGACGACGGCACGGGCCGCCGCCCGCGGGCCGACGCCCGGCGCAACGTCGAACGCCTCGTCGCGGCGGCTCGCGAGGCGGCCGTCGAGAGCGGCGGCGAGGTCACGGCCCACGAGATCGCGCGCCGCGCGGGAGTGGGCGTGGGGACGTTCTACCGGCGCGTCAGCACGCTGGAGGCGCTGCTCGAGGCGGTCCTCGCGGAGGTGCTCGGCGAGATCGTCGCCAAGGGCGACGAGGGGCTCGCCGATCCCGACCCCTGGCAGGGCTTCTGCGACTTCGCGGCCTCCTACACCCGGCTGCGCAACGAACTCTGCGACATCAACCACACGCTGGGCGGCGGCATCGACCACGCGCGCGCGGAACTGCGCGAGCGCATCCGGCTTCTCGTGGAGCGGGCCCAGAGCGCCGGCGCCATGCGCGCGGACGTCACATGGCAGGACGTCGCGTTCCTGCTGGTCTCGGTCTCCACCGGCGACCAGACGGTGGGCCTGCGGGCAGGCGACCAGCAGTGGGACCGCAATCTGCGGATCGTCCTGGACGGCCTGCGCACGCCCGAGCCCGCTCCGCTTCCCGGCGCTCCGCCCACCGACTCGTCCGGGTGAGGCCGCGCCGCCGGGGAGCGGAACTCCCGGGTGCCGCCGTGCGTCCTCCTCTCATGGCAGTCGCGGGGCCGGGCGACTGCCTCTAGGTTGGTGGCAACGGTCGATGACGAGGAGCGTTATGTCGATGCAGAAGGGCGCCAACACGGCGGTTCCGGTTCCCTCGGTGCGGGTCGAGCTCGGGTGGCAGGGCGGGCCCGGCGTTCCCGACGCGGACGCCTCGGCGCTCCTGCTCGCGGAGACGGGCCGGGTGCGGTCGGACGACGACTTCGTCTTCTACAACCAGCCGGTGCACGGGTCGGGCGCGGTCCGGCACGAGGGCAAGCGGCAGGGGCCGACCGTCCTCGACGTCCTGGCGGTCGACCTGAACCGGGTCGAGCCCGCCATCGACAAGATCGTCATTGCCGCGTCCTCGGACGGCGGGACGTTCTCCCAGTTCCAGGGTCTGTACGTGCGGGTGGTGGACGCCGCCGCCGGGACGGAGGTCGCCCGGTTCGAGAGCCAGGGCGCCACCACCGAGACGGCGTTCGTCCTCGGCGAGCTCTACCGCAGGCAGGGCGCGTGGAAGTTCCGTGCGATCGGCCAGGGCTACGACTCCGGTCTCGCCGGGCTGGCCACCGACTTCGGCATCAGCGTCGACGACCCGGGCCAGGCGGCGCCGCCCGCGCCCCCGCAGCCGCAGGCCCCGCCCCCGCCGGCGCAGCCCGCGCCGCAGGAGCAGTACGCGCCCCCCGGCGGGCAGTACGTTCCGCCGCCCCCCGGCCAGTACGCGCCGCCGCCCCCTCCGCCCGGCCAGCAGTACCCCCCGCAGCCCGGTCAGTACCCGCCTCCGCCCGGGCAGCACGCGCCTCCGCCGCCGATTCCTGGGCAGTACTCGCCGCAGCCGGGGAACCAGTACGCCCCGCCTCCCGGCCAGTACGCGCCCCCGCCCGGGCAGTACGCGCCCCCGCCTCCGCAGGGGGCGGCCCCGCAGCCCCAGGCGGGCGGCACGGTCTCCCTGACGAAGAACGCGCCGTCGGTGTCGCTCACCAAGCACGGCGCGCGGGGCGGCCACATGCGGGTCAACCTCAACTGGACCGCGCGTGAGGGCGCCGCCAAGGGGCGCCTCGGCAAGCGCCGCCGCGGCGTCGACCTCGACCTCGACCTGTGCTGCCTGTGGGAGCTGAAGGACGGCCGGAAGGGCATCATCCACGCCCTCGGCGACATGGGCGCCCTCGACCGCCCGCCCTACATCCAGCTCGACAAGGACGACCGCACCGGCGCGATCGAGTCGGGGGAGAACCTCCACATCAACCTCGACCACACGGCCGAGTTCAAGCGGATCCTGGTGTTCGCCGAGATCTACGACGGCGCCGACGACTTCCGCGGCCTGAACGCGGTCGCCACGCTGTTCCCGGTGGGCGCGCCGCCGATCGACATGCGGATGGACGACTGCATGGACGCCTCCCGCGACGCGGTCCTGGCGCTCATCGAGAACGTGAACGGGGAACTGGTCGTCCGCCGCGAGGGCCGGTTCGTCCTGCCGCCGCCCGGCCGTCCGCGCTGGGGCAAGATGACGGTCGACCAGGCGTACGGCTGGAACCTGGAGTGGGTCGCCTCGCGCGGCAAGGACTGAGCGCCCCGCGGCGCGGGGAGTGCCGGAACGGGCCCGGAACGTTGGCTGATCCTGCCGATTGTCCCGGGCCCTGCCGCGGCGGTAGGAACGGTCGCATGAGCACCCAGCGGCAGTACCCGGTCGTACCCGCGCCCCGTTTCGACGTTCCGCCCGAGGAGTCGGTCGAGCGGGTCCGGGCGTTCGCCGACACGATGGCGTTGCGCCGCACCGTCCGTGATTTTTCCGATCGCCCCGTGCACCGCGGCGTCATCGAGCACGCGATCCGGGCGGCGGCGACGGCGCCCAGCGGGGCGAACCTCCAGCCGTGGCGGTTCGTGGTGGTCACCGATCCGGAGCGCAAGCGGCTGCTCAGGGACGCCGCCGAGCGGGAGGAGCGGGAGTTCTACGAACGGCGCGCCTCGCAGGAGTGGCTGGACGCGCTCGCTCCGCTGGGCACCGACTGGCGCAAGCCGTTCCTGGAGGACGCCCCCGCCGTCATCGTCGTCTTCGAGGTGCACAAGGGGCCGGAGACTCCGCGTCCGTACTACGTGAAGGAGTCCGTGGGCATCGCCGTGGGTTTCCTGTTGGCAGGCCTCCACCAGGCGGGCCTGGCGACCCTCACGCACACTCCGAGCCCCATGCGCTTCTTGAACGAGGTCTGCGACCGTCCGCTGGAGGAACGCGCATACGTGGTGATCCCCGTCGGCTATCCCGCCGACGACGCGATGGTGCCCGACATCGCCCGCAAGCAGATGGACGAGGTCGCCGTCTGGACGTGACGCGTGCGCCCGGCGCCTACGCGGCCTTCAGGTGCTCGGCGAGCTTCTTGTCCCGGGCCACCTTCACCAGCGCCGCGCTGAGCCGCGCCATGTCCTTCTCCGGCACCTTGGAGGCGAGCTCCTCGCCGTCGGCGGGCAGGCCGAGCCGCTCGGCGCCCTTCTTCACCTGGCCGTCGACGTAGGGGCGGAGCCACGGCCAGATGGCCTGCGCCTCGCGGCAGAAGATGTCCACCCCGGTGGGGCCGATGCCGGGGAACTCCCGCAGCAGCTCCGCCGCCTTCCCGGTGTCGCGTCCGGCCTCGATGGCGAGGCGCCGCATGTCGCCCTTGTACCTGTCCTCGACGATCTCCGCCATGTCGCCGAGGCGGGTCGCGGTGCTCTCGTCGTAGCGGACGTAGTGCCCCCGGCCGAGCGCGTCGACGCGCTCCTGCCAGGTCAGCCTGCCCATGCCGCGTGCCGTGCCGCCCCCGGCCGCGAACAGCTCGCGGGCGGCGGCGAGGGCGATGTCGGAGGAGATCCTGGCGCTCAGCAGGTTGGCGAGGACGAGCAGCTTGAACAGCGGAGCGGGCTGGTCCTTCAGGGTTATGCCGGCCTCTTCGGCGAACGTCTCGCCGGACTCCCGGAGCAGCTTCCTGACGACGGCATCCATGGCATGCACCTCCCGTGTCGGCCGCTCTACCCCGGCCGCTGGAGATGACTCATGCGCCCGCATGCGGGGCGCCGGCTCACAGCAGGCTGAGCTGCCCTTCCCCGGCGAGCGGGTCGCGGTGCTTCTTCATGTGGCGCCAGCGGGGGAGGTCGTCCAGGTAGGACCACGAGAGCCGGTGGTGCGGCGTGGGCCCGTGCTCCTCCAGGGCCTTCTGATGGACGGGCGAGGGGTACCCGGCACTGTCGGCGAAGCCGTAACCCGGGAACTCGCCGTCCAGCTCCGCCATGAGCCGGTCGCGGTGGACCTTCGCCAACACGGACGCGGCCGCGACCGTGACCGACCTCTGGTCCGCCTTGACCTCGCACCGGACGCGCCAGGGGCGGCTGAGGAAGTCGTGCTTGCCGTCGAGGATGACCACATCGGGCCGGACGGGCAGCGACTCCAACGCGCGGACGGCGGCGCGCCGCAGCGCGGCGGTCATCCCCACCTCGTCGATCTCCTCAGGGCCGGCCGCGCCTATGGCGTGCCCCGCAAGCCAGCCGGGAAGGATCCCGGCGAACGACTCGCGATGGGCCTCGGTGAGGAGTTTGGAGTCGGTCAGCGCGATCGTCTTCTTCCCGCGTCCCGGCACGACCGGGGGCGGGCTCAGGTCGGTGACCGCCGCGCACACCACGACGGGCCCCGCCCACGCGCCGCGTCCCACCTCGTCCACCCCCGCGATGACAAGGGGGCGGCCGCTTCCGGACGGCGCGGTCCCCAGCTCCTCCTCGATCTCGTAGCCCGCGGCACGCGCGACGCCCGTGGCGGCGGCGGGGGAGGGGACCAGCCCGGGGAAGGCACCGGTGGAGTCGGTCAAGGGGGCTCCTTGGACGGTGGACGACCTGCGTCACCGATCGTAGGGCCGCACCACTCCCCGTGGCCGGAGGCGGCGGCCCCTTCCGGGCGCAGCGTGGAACTTCCACTTCTGGACAGGACAATTGTCCCGGTCCCGAGTGCGGCATGGGCTCCGTTCCGCACCAGGCAGGGCCGGTGTAAGTCAACGAACAGGGCGCGGGGAGTCCCGTTCCGGGCGGTCCTGCGCTTTACTCGCTTTGATGGCTTTGTTCGGCAGGTCTCGCTCCCGCCCGGCGAAGAACGCCGCGGCGCGGGATCTTTTCGAGCGCCTGAGGTGGCGCTACTTCCAGATCACTCCCGGGCTGAGGTTCCTGGGGGCGGTGCTGCTCGTCGCGCTCGTGCTGGTGGCCGCGGTCCTCCTGGACGGCCCGATCCTCGGCGCGGCGGCGTTCACGGTGATCCTGCTGGTCGTCGTCCACCTGACGCTCCGCTCGCCCACGGGCATGGCCGTCATCACGGTCATCCTGGCCTGGCTCGCCCTGTCGGTGCCTCTGGGCGGCCTCTACCCGGACGAAGGAAACCCGCCGTACCTGAGTCCGGAGCTGCTGCTCGGCCTGCTCGCCGTGCCCGTCGCCTTCGTCGCCTTCCGCCTGCGCGGGTACGCGCCGTGGCGCACGACGCTATTGGGGCTGGCCTCCGCAGGCGTGGCCACAGCGGCGTGCGCACACCCGCTGCCTGAGGCCAGTGTCACGCCTGGATGGCTCGCGGCCCTGGCCGTGCTCGCCTACCGGTGGGACCGGGCAAGGCGCACCGTCCCGGCGGAGGCCTACGAGACGGGCTGGGTGCAGGAACAGGCGAGCCCGAAAGGGGACGCCACGGCGGCCCCGCGCAAGAACCCCTCGGGCCCGGACAAGCGCGAGCGGCCGGACAAGCCGAGCAGGCCGGACCGGCGCGGCTCCGGTGAGGCCGGAGCCGCCGCCACCGCGCAGGCGGCGCACGACCAGCGCGCCGCGGCGCAGGCCGCCGACCCCGGCAGCGCCCCCGAGCGCCAGGCGCCGCCCGAGCGGCGCACGGAGCCGCCCGACATCTCCGTGGCGGAGGCGCTCGCCGAACTGGAGAACATGATCGGGCTGGAGCCGGTCAAGCGGCAGGTCCGCTCCATCGCCGCGTCCATCGAGGCCGCGCACATGCGCGCCGCGGCCGGGGTGCCCACCGAGAAGCCGATGCGGCACTTCGTCTTCGTCGGGCCGTCCGGCACGGGCAAGACCACCGTCGCCCGGGTGCTCGCCAAGATCTTCTACGCGTTCGGGCTGCTGCCCGAACCCGCCCTGGTCGAGGCCCACCGCGCGGATCTCGTCGGTGAGTTCCTCGGCGCGACCGCCCTCAAGACCAACCGGCTCGTCGACTCGGCCTTGGGCGGTGTCCTGTTCATCGACGAGGCGTACAGCCTGGTCAACTCCGCCGAGGGCCAGCCCGACCGGTTCGGCGACGAGGCCGTCCAGGCACTGCTCAAGCGCGCCGAGGACGACCGCGACAACCTCGTCATCATCCTGGCCGGATACGAGACCCAGATGGAGGAGTTCCTCGACTCCAACCCTGGGCTGGCCTCCAGGTTCGGCACACGCGTGCACTTCCCGTCCTACCGCCCCTCGGAGCTGCTGCAGATCGCCGACTACCACACCGCGCTGCGCGAAGACCGGCTCGACGCGGAGGCCCGGCGGCGGCTCGCCGCCCGCTTCGAGGAGGTCGAGCGGCGCGGCATCATCGACGACCTGGGCAACGGCAGGTTCGTCCGGTCGCTGGCCGAGGCGGCGGCGCGCGCGCGGGACGTGCGCGTGGTCGAGGCCGTCTCGTCGTCCGGTGCGCCGGCCAGGCCCACCGCCGAAGACCTGGTCACCGTGCGCGCCGAGGACGTGGAGACCGCCTTCGCGGAGGTCACCGAGCGGTTCCGCGGCTACACCGAGACCCCGACGCTGGACGAGGCGCTCGCCTCCCTCGACGCGATGATCGGGCTGGAGCCGGTGAAGCGGCAGGTCCGCGAGATCGCCGCCCAGTTGCAGGTGGCCCGGATGCGGCAGGAGCAGGGCCTGGTCACCCGCCCGCCGACCCGCCACTTCGTGTTCGCGGGCCCGCCGGGCACGGGCAAGACCACGGTCGCGCGGGTCCTCGGCGGCGTCTTCGCGGCGTTCGGGCTGCTCGCCCGCCCGGAGGTGGTCGAGGCCCAGCGCGCCGACCTCGTCGGTGAGCACCTCGGCGCGACGGCGCTCAAGACGAACAAGGTCATCGACTCCGCCCTCGGGGGTGTGCTGTTCGTCGACGAGGCGTACGCGCTGAGCAACCCGGGCTACTCGGGCGGCGACGCGTTCGGCGCCGAGGCGGTGCAGACCCTGCTCAAGCGGGCCGAGGACGACCGTGACCGGCTGGTCGTCATCCTGGCCGGCTACGACGCCGACATGACCCGGTTCCTGGCCTCCAACCCCGGGCTCGCCTCCCGCTTCGACGTGCGCGTGGACTTCCCGTCCTACGGGCCTGACGAACTGCTCCGCATCGCCCAGCTCATGGCCGAGCAGGGCGGCGACCAGTGGGAGGAGAGCGCCCTGGACGACCTGGCCCTCGTGTTCCAGCGCGCATGCGGGACGGGCCGGATCGACGAACTCGGCAACGGCCGCTTCGCCCGCTCCATGTACGAGAAGGCGTGCGCGCGCCGGGCGCTCCGGGCGGCAAGGCTCGGCTCCGCGGCGACCGCCGCCGACCTGACGCTCCTCACCACCGACGACGTCCGGGACGCCTTCAGCGAGCTGACCCACCGCCTCATCTGATCTGGAAGCCCCCGTCCGCGGGCGTGGCGTGCGGTGTCGGTGGGCCGCGGTTTAATCGGGCATGGCCTCGGTGACGTGGAAGCAGGTCCTCGCCTGGCGGATGCGGCGGCAGTTCGTCGAACGGCCGGAGGACGTGTCCGCGCTGGAGATCGCCCGAAGGCTGGCGGGCGTGCAGGCGCAGGTGGCGTCCGCCGCCGAGTTCGCCGTCGCGGTGCGCCGGCGGACGCCGGCCGCCGGCCAGGTGCCGCGGGCCCTGCTGGACGACCGGACGCTCGTCAAGACGTGGGCGGCGCGCGGCACCCTGCACCTGCTGCCCGCGGACGAGGCCGGCGCCCACCTCGTGCTGTGCTCGTCCATCCGCAACTGGGAGAAGGCGACCTGGCAGCGGACCTTCGGCGCCACCCCGGCCGACCTGGAGGCGATCGCCGCGGCCGCCGCCGGCGCGCTGGCGGGCGGGGCGGCGCTCACCCGCGAGGAGCTGACCCGGGCCATCGTGGACGAGACGGGTTCGTCGCACCTCGCGGAGGTGCTCGGCTCCGGCTGGGGCACGCTGCTCAAGCCGCTCGCGTGGTGGGGCGTCCTCTGCTACGGACCGCCCCAGGGCAACAAGGTCACGTTCACGTCTCCGGCGCGATGGCTCCCCGGCTGGACGGGCCTGCCCTCCATGGAGGACGCCGCCCGTACCGTGATCCACGCCTATCTGGGCGCCCACGGCCCCGCGACCCCTGACATGTTCGACAACTGGCTGATGCGCAAGCAGAGCCGGAAGAAGGACGTCAGGGCGTGGTTCGCCGCCGCAGAGGAGGGGCTGGCCACCGTTGAGGTCGAAGGCGTACCCATGTATGTGCTGGCGCAGCACCTGGACGAACTCCTCGACACCGCGCCCACCACGTCCGTCCGGCTGCTCGGCGGGTTCGACCAGTACGTCCTGGGGGCGGGGACGGGCGCCACCTACCTGGTACCGGCCGACCACAAGAGCAAGGTGAGCCGCGCGGCGGGATGGATCTCCCCGGTCGTCCTGTACGAGGGCCTGGTCGCCGGAGTCTGGGACGCCGCAGACGGCGAGGTGACCGTGACCCCGTTCGAGGACATCCCCGCTGCGCCGCTCAAGGAGGAGCTCGACCGCCTGGCTCCGCTTCTGGGCTGACCGCCGCCCCGCCCGGGCCGCGATGACCGAACCCGCCGAATAACGGCCTGAATCGGTCGTCTAGGGTGCCCAGCGTGGAGGAGCGGGATGAGCCGGGCGAGTACCGGCAGACGCCGTACAGGGCGCCGGACGGCGCCACCGAAGTCCTTCTGATCAGGCACGGCGCCTCCGCGCCGGCGCGCCCCGACCGGCCGTTCCCGCTTGTGGACGGCCACGGCGACCCCGAGCTCGCGCCGGAGGGGCGGGTGCAGGCCGAACGGGTGGGCGAACGGCTCGCCGGGGCCCACTTCGACGGCGGGGAGCGCTTGGACGCCGTCTACGTGACGCCCCTGCGCCGCACGGCGGGGACGGCGGCGCCGCTCGTCCGCCGCCTCGGGCTGGAGCCGCGGGTCGAGCCGGGCCTGCGCGAGGTGCATCTGGGCGAGTGGGAGGGCGGGCTCTTCCGCAAGAAGGTCGCCGAGAACGATCCGGTGGCGCAGCGGATGTTCGCCGAAGAGCGCTGGGACGTGATCCCGGGGGCGGAGGGGAACGAGGTCTTCGCCGCACGCGTCGAGGAGAGCCTCGCCCGCCTCGCGGCGGCGCACGCGGGCGGCCGGATCGCCGTGTTCACCCACGGCGGGGTGATCGCGCAGGCCCTCGCGGCCGCCACCGGCGCCAGGCCGTTCGCGTTCCTCGGCGCGGACAACGGGTCGATCTCCCGGCTGGTCAGGCTCGGCGGCCTGTCGGCGGTCCGCGGCTTCAACGACATCTCCCACCTGGACCGGCCCGCCCCCGCGCCCCTGACCTGAGCGACCGGGCCGCCGGCTACAGGCGGAAGCGGAGGCTCTGGCCGGGGCGCAGCTGCGCGGCCGCGGCCACGGCGGCCGAGGCGAGCACGGCGACCACGGGGTAGCCGCCGGTGGTCGGGTGGTCGGCCAGGAAGATGATGGGCAGCCCGCTGGGCGGCACCTGGAGAGAGCCGATGACCACGCCCTCGCTGCCGAGTTCGCCCGAGCGCGCCCGTTCGAGCGGCGGGCCGTTCAGGCGTACTCCCACGCGGTTGCTGTCCGGCGTCACCTCGTAGGGCACGGACGTGAGCGTGGCCAACGCGGTGGGGGTGAACCAGTCGTGGCGGGGGCCGGGCAGGATGCGCAGGATCGGTGTCTCCGGCAAGGGCGCCGCCGGCACGACGTCCACATTGATGTGCCCCAGGCCCTTGGCGGAACCGACCGGGAGGCGGTCGCCCGGCGCAAGTGGCGACGGCCCGAGGCCGGACAGGAGGTCGGTCGACCGGCTCCCCAGCACTTCGTCCACGGCGACGCCGCCTCGCACGGCGACGTAGCTGCGGAGCCCGGAGCCGGGCGTGCCGAGCTCGACGAGGGCCCCGGCCGCCACGAAGCAGGGCGCGTTCATCCCGTGAGCGCGGCCGTCGACCCGCAGCGGCACCGGAGCGCCGGTCACCGCGATCCAGGCGCGCGCGTGAAACCGCAGGACCGCCCCGCCGAACGTGAACTCCACGCCCGCCGCGCCCTCGGGATTGCCCACCAGCCGGTTGGCGAGCCGGAACGCGCGCCGGTCCGCGGCACCGGAGCGGGGGACGCCGAGATGCGCGCGGCCGGGCCTGCCGAGATCCTGGACGGTCGCCAGCGGCCCGGGCCGCACGACCTCGATCAAGAAATCTCCTCGGGGACGAACCGGACCCGCGCCCCCGGCCGGAGCAGCGACGGCGGATCGCGCGACACGTCCCACAGCGGCAGGCGGCTGCGCCCGAGCAGCCGCCACCCGCCCGGCGACCGGGACGGGTACACGGCCGCGTAGGGGCCCGCCACCGCGACCGAGCCGGCCGGGACCGCCTTGCGCGGCGTCGCGCGCCGCGCCACGTGCAGCGCCGGATCCAGCCCGGTCAGGTAGCCGAAGCCGGGGGAGAAGCCGAGGTAGGCGACCGTGTACGAGCCCGCGGAGTGCCGCCGGACGACCTCCTCGCGCGACAGTCCGGTCAGGGAGGCGACCTCGTCGAGGTCATCCCCGTCGTAGAGGACGGGGATCTCCACCGGCCCGGCGTCGCCCGCCGCGCCGTCGGCCAGGCGCAGCCGCGGAATGAGGGCGGCCAGGCGCCCCAGGTCGGCGGAGGGATCCGCGACGACCAGGACGGTCCGCTCCCCGGGGACGACGTCCACGACGCCCGGCGGCGGCGCGCACCTGAGGGCGGCGTGCAGGCGGTGGGCGGTCGCCAGGTCGCCCGTCTCCACGAGCAAGGCGGTCTCGCCGGCCCGCCGCACGTTCACGCGAACGACTCCAGGATGACGCCCGCGTCGGACAGTGCGGACCGGACGGCCCTGGCGAGGTCGACCGCGCCCGGGGTGTCGCCGTGCACGCAGATGGAACGCGCCTTCAGCGGGACCTCGGTGCCGTCCGCGGCGACGACGCTGCCGCCCACCGCCATCTGCACCGCACGCCGCACGACCGCGTCCGGGTCGTGGACGACCGCCCCCGGCTCGCGGCGCGACACGAGCGCGCCGGACGGCGTGTAGGCGCGGTCGGCGAAGCACTCGGCGACGACGGTGAGCCCGTCGGCGACGTCGTGCACGGCGGAGGCCGGGAGCGTGAGCAGGGGGAGCGACGGGTCGTACGCCCGCACGGCGTCGGCCACCGCGCGCGCCTGGACGGGGTCGCGCGCGACCCTGTTGTAGAGGGCCCCGTGCGGCTTCACGTAGGCCACCCGCCCGCCCTCCGCCCGCGCGATGCCGTCCAGCGCCGCGAGCTGGTACAGCACCTCGGCGGTCAGCTCCGGCGCGGCCACGTCCATCTCGCGGCGGCCGAACCCGGCGAGGTCCCAGTAGGAGACCTGCGCGCCGATCGTCACCCCGCGCTCGACGGCGGCCGCGCACACCCGGCGCATGATCAGCGGGTCGCCCGCATGGAACCCGCACGCCACGTTCGCGCTCGTGATGACGTCGAGCAGCGCCGAGTCGTCACCCAGCCTCCAGACGCCGAACCCCTCGCCGAGGTCGGCGTTGATGTCGATGACCGTCATGCCCCACCACCGATCCCCGTGCTCAGACGGTCTCCTCGCGCAGGTCCTCGACCTCGTGCTTGGACGCCCATGCCTGGTACACGCCCCGGTCGAACGGCTCCAGGCCGAGCCGCTCCGCCACCGGCGCCTTGCCGCCGCTGTACTCCAGGCGCAACCAGCCCTCGTGCTCGCCGAGGACCACGAACGGCTCGCCGCGCCACGTGCAGTGGGTGGTCACGTACCGGAGGCCGTCGACGTCCGTCAGGGGCAACACCTTGACGTACCGGTCCGGGGAGACCTGGAGGAACCCCTCCACCTGCCGCGCGGCGTAGAGGCGCACCTTGTCGCCGTCCGGGCTCGCCTCGTACTCGGCGCCGCGCCAGCCCGCGTAGTAGCCCTGCCGGACGCTCATCCGCGCCCTCCCGGCAGCTTCACGAGCCACCTGCGCAGATCGGCGTCGTATCCCGCCACGAGGGTCTCCCTGCCGTGCGCGTCGAGCCGGTACATCTCGGCCCCGTGCGGCAGGCGCTGGCTCTCGATCTTGAATTCGGGGATCGCGGGGCCGTCGCCCGGCGCGTACCCCGACCCCGGGAACGGCGCCTTCTCGATCACCCAGCCGCCCGGGATGATGCCCATGCTCCACTCGTCGATGCCGCCCAGCGGGCGGCGGAAGAGGGCGGGCTTCACGGCCGGCCACCGGATCACGAAGATCTGCTCGTCCGCGGGCGCGAACGGCGACCCCTCGTACACCAGCCCCAGGGCCCGGATCAGCGCGGCGGGGCTCTTCAGCTCCTGGACGTCCTGGAAGCGGTGGACGTAGCCGGCGACCAGGTCGTAGCCGCCTTCCAGATAGTGCTGCACATGCTCGGGCCGCACGGCCTTCTGCATCACCACGACCTGGGACGCGTCGGCGGGCATCTGCGGTCGTGTCGCCGGCCCGGCCTCCGGCGCGGACCGGGCCCCGCGCTCGACGATGCTCGGAGTCCTCTCCGCGCGGGTCCGGGTGTCGGTGCGCGCGGCGGCCGGGACGTTCTGCTGCCGGGTGTCGGCCCGTGCCCGCTCGCGCTGGCCGTAGAGCGGCGCCGCGGGAAGGCCGCGGGGGTCGCTCGGCGTCTCGCGGGCCGGGTTCGGCGGGACGGGCGGCTTCCGCCCGGGCCGCCCACGCGGGTCCGCCGGAGTCTCCGGAGCCACCGGCGCCTCCCGGACGACCGGAGCCTCCCGGGTGACCGAGGCCTCCCTTGCGACCGGCGCCTCCCTGGCGACCGGCGTCTCCCTGGTCACGGGGGCGTGCCCGGCGGCCGGGGCCTCGGGGCGCCGCGGCGGCGGAGGAGCCGGAGGAGCCTGAGCGGGGGCCGGTCGGCGCTGCGCGGGGGCCTGGACCGGCGGCGCGGGCGGGCCGCCCGGAGGCGCTGTGCTCGCCCGTGAGGGTGCGGGGGCGGCGGAGGGTGCCTCGGTTCGGGGGCGCGCCGGTTCCGGGCGCTGAGGCGGTTTGGGCGCCTGCCGGGCGCCCGCCGGAGCGCCCGCCGGAGCGCCTGCCGGAGCGGCGGTCGGGGAACCGGTCGCGGCCGCGGGCGGGTCGGCGGGTGAGTCGGCCGGCGGGGCGCCCCGGGCTCCGGCCCGGGAGGCGGGCTTGCGCGAGCCGCGGCGCGGCGGGCCGGCCACGTGGACGTCGGTCGGGACCGGCGGCGTGGGCGCGCCGGGCTCCTCGGGCTCGAGGAGCGCGTTCGCGTCCAGGTAGCACGCGCTCGGCAGGCCGGGGTTCACCGCGAGCTGCCATTCCGGGTGCGGCCACCGCCGCGACAGCTCCGCCAGCGAGGCCCGCCGGTGGTGGACCGCCTGCCCCTGGAGGGAGCGGTCCATGGCCTCCGGCGAGGTGAACGCGAGGACGAACGTGCCGTCGCCGAACTGCGCCGTGGCGAACTGGTGCTCGGCGGCCTCCGGGTCGCCGGGCGCGGGCAGGTACAGGACCGCGCGCGCGAGCAGCTCCAGGTAGCCGTGCTGGTCGCCGCGCTCGCGGGCCTCGGCCAGGGCCGCCTCCAGAGTGGACCCGGAGGGGCGCTCCTGGCGCGCCGACGTCTGGGCGGCGCGTTCGTCCTCCGGCACGGCGAGCGGGATGCCGAGCCCGGGCAGCGCCAGGGGCCCGCCTCCGGGGCCCGACCTGCTCGCCTGGTAGACGAGCTCGAGCGGCGACTCGATGCCGTACACGTCGCGGAACGCGCCCGTCATCTGCCCGGCGAGCAGGGCGCACGCCTCCAGCAGTTCCGAGGAGCCGCGGCGGCCGCCGCGCTCGCGGAAGGTGAGGCGGTCCCACCAGTTCTTGCGGTCCTCCTCGTCCGGCGGCTCCCAGCCGAGCGCCCTCAGCCTGCGCTCCTGCCGCGACGCGAGCGGGCGGGGCAGGAACGCGCTGCCGACGGCCTCGGCGTCGAGCGTCCCCTCGGAGCGCATCGCCTGGACGTAGGGGAGCCCGCTCGGACCTTGCACGATGAGGAACGACGTGACCGGGAGCCGTGAAAGCTCCAGTGTCAGCCGTTTGGCGAAGTCGTTCCAGTCCACTGGGGATCCACTTTCACGTGCGGGGCGGGATTCCGTACTCGACGGTAGCCGAAGGGCGCGTCACTCGCTCCAGGGAGAGGGAACCGCGTCGGCCCGCACCGGTGTCCAGACGCCGCCGATGGCGTCGTAGACGGCCACCGGGGCCTGGTCGCCCTCGCCCGCCGCGCGCCAGAGGCGCGTCCCGTGCGGGGGCCGGAGCGGGACCCCGGCGGGGCGCTCGTCCGGAGCGGGCGCCTGGCGCGCGGGCCGGTCGGGAGGGCTCCCGGTCGGCGCGCCGAGAGGCGACGCCGGTTCCGGTTCCGACGCCGTCGGAGGGACACCGGCCTCCAGAGCCGCCCGAAGGTCGGCGGCCGTGTACGGGTCGACGGCCGTGTGGGAGTCGTCGCGCGGAACGTCCGCCGCCGGGACGCCCTCGCCCGGCGCCGCTCCGCCCGGGGCCGCCTCACCCGGTGCCGGCACGCCCGGGCCGGGGAAGCCGTGCGCCGAACCGTTGACCGAGGGGGCCGATCCACCGACCACGGGGTTCGGCCCGGCGAGCGCGTTGGGGTCGACCGTCCCGTACGGGTTGGGCTCGTCCTGCACGGGCGTGGGCGGCTCGCCCTGGCCGCCCTGCAAGCGGCCGATGACGGAGGAGTCGAGCAGGACCTCGCTGGGCAGGCCCCAGTTGATGGCCAGGCGCCACGCCGGATCGGGCCAGCCGGCCGCCAGGCGGGCGAACGAGGTGCGCCGGTACAGGCCCGGGTGCCGCTCGCCGGTGCGGGCCAGGGCCCCGGGCGAGGTGAACACCGTGACGTAGGTGCCGCTGCCGATGGTGACGGTGGGGAACTCCGCGCGGTCGGGGTCCTCCACGGCGGAGGCGGTCGCGGGAAGGACCAGGTCGGCGTTCTCAAGGAGCCGGAAGTAGGTGGTGTTGTCGCCGTTGGCCTTGGCTTCGGCCAGGCGGGGTTCGAGCAGTTCCGCGTCCATGCCGGGCAGCGCGTGCTCCGGCAGCGGCAGCCGCGTCCCCGCGAGGGGGTCGCCGCCGGGCAGGGAGCCGCCCGGGAGAGGGTCGGCGGGCAGCGGGTCGGCGGGCAGCGGGTCGGCGGGAAGGGCGTCGGCGCCGAAGTGGACGCCCTCCGAGGACGCGCGGCGCTTGCTGACGCGCGACGGGTCGGCGACCTCGATACCGAAGTCGACGAGTTCGATGAGGCCGGACCCGTGCCGGTGGAACGACTCGTACACGAGGTCGGACGGGCGCCGGACGCCCTGGACGTCCCGGAGCGCCGTGACCATCACGTCGGCGAGCCGCGCGAAGTCGCGCTCGGTCACGCTCAGCGTCCCGCCGGGGACGCCCGCCTCCGGCAGCTCCGTCCACCAGTTGCGCGGCGCGGGCTCGGCGGGCGGGCGCCAGCCGGCCTCGCTCATGACCTCTTCGTCGGCCAGGGTGAGCAGGAGGGGCCCTTCGAGGAAGTTGTTGCTGACGGCCTCGGCGTAGAGCCGGTCGGGCTCGCGCATGGCCTGGACGTAGTGACGGCTCTCATCGCGTTCGCGCACGATCAGGATCGTGTCCCGTTCGAGCCCCGCCAGCTCGCGTCCCAGCCGCCGGGCGAACTCGGACCACTCCAACAAGATCACTCCCTACGACCAAGGGCCGGTGCCGACCCCCGCGAGACCGCGCCCGGGACCCGATGATTGTCGCCGGGAGCGCGACGCGCAAACCAGGAGTTCAGTCGGGCGGCGGTTCGTGACGAAGCACACGCAGCGCCTCCCGGAGGGCTTCCGGGTCGTCCCCGCAGCGGTCGAGGACGCCGATGAGTCTGTGCAGGATCTCATGCCGTTCGTAGCCGACGTCCAGCAGCGACTGGGCGGTGTCCCACAGGCTCGGCGGCTCGCCGTCCCACAGCATCGCCGCGAGGCGCGCGTGCGCGTCGAGGTGCTCCTCGCCGCCGCCCGGATGCTCGAACTCCAGCAGGACGCGGCGGTCGCCGGGGTCGGCCGGGTCGAGTTCCGACAGGTCGACGAAGCCGTGCCGCCCCGTCCGCCTGTGCGTGCCCGACAGGAACGGGAGGGCGAACGCGCGGCGGGGGAGGGCCTCCAGGTCGCCGTCGGGCAGCAGCCGGGCGACCAGTCCGGGGTCGAGGCCGAAGGCGGCCGGATCGCGGTAGGCGGCGGAGAACTGCGCGGTGGCGTCCCAGAGGGCGTCCAGGGTCGCCCTGATGCCCTCTTCCGGCAGCCCCGTGCGCCGCCCCGCCCAGCGGACCCACGCCGCCAGCACGTGGGGGACCGCCTCCTGTTCCGACGGGGACAGCAGAACCTTGCGCGGCAGCCAGTCGAGCAGGAACATCTCGCATTTGATCGGGCTGACGCGCAGGGGCCGCCCGAAGTCGTGCGTGCAGCCGTAGTCGATGATCCGGTCGACGCACCGGATCGCCGCGGCGAGGTCCGACAGCTCCGCCGCCTCGTCCGAGGCGAGGAACCGCGTGGCGATCGTGGCGCGCCTGTCGCGCCCGTACACCGGAGGCTGGGGCAGGCGGCCGCCCGGCGGGAGGATGTCCACCCGCGCGCGCACGAACGCGTGGTAGGAGCCGAAGCTCTCGTTCACCGGCGGATCGACGGTCTCGTCGGTGAGGTCCAGGGCGCTTTGCAGCAACGCCTTGGTGTCGCGCGGGTCGAGCTCCTCGAACCGCATCAGCGGGTTCTCGCGGCCTTCGCGGCGGCAGTGGTCGAGAAGCCTGTCGACCCGCGAGGAGACCCACGCGTCCCGGACCATCCCGCTCGCCGGCGGCCGCCCCGCGCGCGCGGCGGGCGCGGACGGGCCGCCGCGCGACTGGACCACCCCGGCCCTGTTGCGGTCGACCAGGATGATCAAAGCGTGCCGCTCGGCGCCCCCGTAGGTGTAGGTGCAGATGACGGAGTCCTGGTCGCCGTAGACGTCCCTGGAGGCGAAGCACGCCTCCGGCTCGACCATCCCGACGCGGTCGGCCCAGCCGGGTCTGGCGACGCCGTCGGCCATCAGTTGCAGCGCCGCGCGTTCCGCCTTGGCGGCCTGGCGCGGGGTGCCCATGTAGGCGATCCCGGTGAGCAGCGCCAGCGCGGCCGGCGTGGCCGCGGCCGCCGCGTGGCCGACCAGGGCCTCGCCGATGACCTCCTCCACGTCGCCGTCCGGGACGCGCTGCCCCCACCAGGAGCCGAGGATCTCGCTGATGATGAGCTCCGCGTCCAGGGGGCTGCGCACCGCCAGCAGCTCGCGCGCGTGCTGGAGCATGCCGTCGAAGATCGCCGAGACCTCGTCCGGGTGCTTCGGGCCGTCCCGGGGCGGGTCCCCCGAGGGGCGGTTGCGGCTGCGGGGACTCACACCTCTAGCGTCTCAGATCCGGGGCGGACGGTGGCCGGGACACCGGCGAAGACCGGAATGGGCCGCCACCCGCCGCTCGCATGGGCGACCTGCCGGTCAACCGTCGGCGCCGCCCGCGCCGCCGGCGGGCGCGCGCCCGGAGGGCGGCTGCGACTTCAGGATCCCGGTGAGCTGCTCCCGGGCCATCCGCTCGACTCTGGCCGGCGTGGCGTCCAGACCGAGATGGGCCATGCACGCCTGGACGTCGGCCACACACCGGTGCACCGCGTCCGAGGGGAAGGACGCGAACTCGTCGCACAGCCTTCGTGCGAGCGCGTCGCGTGTCTCGTTCCGGTGATCGGCCAGTGCAGGCATCAGCGCACACCTCCGCGCACGGGGTACCGGCGGCGGGACCCCGCCGGCGAGACGGAGCGCGCACCGAACCGGCCCTGGCACGGGAGCCTCGGCGAGAACCCCGCCTCGATGCCACACTCCAGCGCGCGTCCCGGGCGAGTCAAGACGTGCCGGGGGGTCGTTTCGCAAAATCCGGATCCCGTTCACCGGGCGTTCCGCGGGGATCATGGGGCGTTCCGCGGGGAGCGGGCGCCTCCCCCTCCACCTGCGCACTCGGTCCGGCGGCGGACGATCTCCCGCCGGCGCCTCGGGAGCCGCTCACGGCGTCGGCCCAGGCCACGTGATGCCGTGCGGCCCAGCCGGGGTCGACCCGCCCTGTCAACATCCCGGTCAGGGCCTGGCGGTCCCGCAGCGCCTCCCACAGGTGCCCGGCGGTCACCGCGAGGACGGCCAGGAAGAGCCAGTCGTGGACGAAGGTGGCGCCCGTACGCCACCGGTCGCCCCACGGCCCGGGGAAGGTCATGATCTCGCCGGTGCCGAGCATGACGAGGATCGCGCCCGCCGTGAACGCCGCGTTCAGCTTCTGGCCCGCGTTGAACTTGCCCACCGGCAGGATCCCGCGCCCGCCCCGCACGGCCCTGCGGTCGCCGCGCCTGAGCCACTGCCAGTCCGCGGGCACGAACCTGTTCAACCGGCGGAGGTCGGCCCTGAACGCCCGGGACACGAGACCGAGCACGATCGGCACGGGCAGGGCGAACCCGCACCAGACATGGACCGTCTTGACCATCTCCCTGCGGCCCACCAGCGTGGACAGCAGCGGCAGGTAGAGCAGCCCCGCGGTCAGCAGGCAGATCAGCATCAGCAGCGCGGTGGCATGGTGGATCGACCGCTCGGCCCGGGTGAACCGGACGATCCACGCCTGCGACGGCTCAGGTGGGCGCATCGCTGCGTCCGTTCGACCGTCCGACCCAGGCGTCCACGTCGTACCCCAGTTCCTCCCAGTAGCCGGGCTTCACCCGGTCGGTCACCTCGATGCCGCCCAGCCACTTCAGCGACTTGTAGCCGTACATGGGCGCCACGTACAGCCGTGTGGGGCCGCCGTGGTCGTGAGTGACGGGCTTGCCGTCCATCTGGGTCGCGACCAGCACGTCCCGGCGGCGCGCCTGCTCCAGCGTCAGCGACTCGGTGTAGACCCCGTCGAACGACGTGAACCGCACGGCCCTCGCCCTGGGAGAGACTCCGACCGCGTCCAGCAGATCGGGGAGCGCCACGCCGACCCATCGCACGTCCGGCACCCGCCAGCCCGTCACGCACTGGAAGTCCCGGTCGAGCACCGTCTGCGGCAACCGCGCGAGATCGGCCATCCCGAACGATTGCGGTTTGTCCACAAGACCCGAAACGGTCACACGATGCGTCGCCGCGCTCTGCCGCTTCACGCTGGACGTGACCGAGTAGTAACGGAATCCGCCGGCGGCCGGCAGGACGTCCCCGATCGGCCCGACCGGCGCCAGGGTCCGGCTCACCCTGTCCTGGACGGATGCCCCCACGGCGACCCCCGCCACGCCGAGGCCGAGCATCCCCAGGACGACCCTCCGCCCCACCGGACTGCCTTCCGTCCGCTCTTCCTCGCTCACGTCCCCATTCGAGCACCACCGGCCAGGGCCCGCCACCGCTCGGCGGCCCTCGTAAGACTTCTGACAGATCCGGGGTCCCCAACGGATCCGCGCAGACGGTTCCAGGACCGCCCCTGGACGGGCGCGACGGCGCTCTAAGCTGGGCCCATGGCCACGAAGGTTCAACTCGCACAGCGTCCTGAGGCCGACGAGCTGCTGGGACGCAGCCCGCTGGCCGCGCTGGTGGGCATGCTGCTCGACCAGCAGATCCCGATGGAGTGGGCTTTCTCAGGCCCGTACACCATTTCGCAGCGGCTCGGCTCCGACGACCTGGACGCCCACGAGATCGCCGCCTACGACCCGGAGCGGTTCGCGGCGCTCCTGGCGGAGAAACCGGCCGTCCACCGCTACCCCGGTTCGATGGCCAAGCGCGTCCAGCAGCTGTGCCAGTACCTCGTGGACCATTACGACGGCGACGCCGAGAAGGTGTGGAAGGGCGTTGACAGCGGCAAGGAGCTGTACAAGCGGCTGAACGCCCTTCCGGGTTTCGGCAAGCAGAAAGCGCAGATCTTTCTGGCCCTGCTGGGCAAGCAGTACGGCGTCCGCCCGGACGGCTGGCGCGAGGCCGCCGGCGTGTACGGCGAGGACGGGTCGCACCGGTCCGTGGCCGACATCACCGGACCCGAGTCCCTCGCCCAGGTGCGGGCCTTCAAGCAGGAGATGAAGGCCGCGGCCAAGGCCTCCAAGTAGGGCCGCCGAGCAGGGTCGGCGGAAGGGCGGAACTCGCCGAACGGGGCGAGTTGACGCCCCGTGACGCATCAACGCCGTAACATCTCCTTCTTGCCGTCCTGAGCGGGCCGCCCCGCAGGCCCTTCCTGGACGGTGTCCGAATCCGACGAGTTCGTCCGGGGCCGAGGGGACAAGGATGTTCAGCAGGGGTTCCGTACGCGGCGAACCATCGGGATGATGAGTACCTGACTCCTACCGGTGTTGTGATGGAGGCGGGAGCGTTAACCTGCTCCCATTCACTCATAGTGATGAATAATTGCCGCGCGGTACGGGACCCTCTGGGGCGGAGGTGTTGTCCTTGAGCACCGAGACGTCCGTTCCGCATCCCCGCGTCTCAGGGGTGGAGGGGCAGCCCATGGATGCGTCCGACGCCGCGCTGTACGCGACCTTGCTGAAGGAAGCCCCCGAAGGGCTGGCGTTCTTCGACCGTGATCTGAGGTGCCGCCGGGCGAACGACGCGCTCGCGTCGCTGCTGGGCGTCCGCGTGCGCGATCTCCAGCAGCGCCGGCCGTCGGAGGCGCTGCCCGAGGCGCTGGCGGCGGCGTTCGAGTCGGCGCTCCGGAAGGTGGTCGCCGAGGACCGCCCGGTGAGCGGCCTCGAGGTCGTCGTCTCGGTCCGCCCGCAGGAGGCGTCCGACGAGCCGTCCGGCGTGGCCACCGCCGTCGAGGAGCGCATCCTCGCGTGCACGTGGCTGCCCGCCAAGGGCGGCGGCGACGAGCGGCCGGGCGTCGTCCTGACCGCGCTGGACGTCACCGAGCGGCGCAGGGCCGAGGAGGTCATCCGCCGCAAGGAGCAGCGCTACCGCTCGCTCGTGGAGGCCAGCGCCCAGGTGGTGTGGGTCGCCGCACCGGCCGGCGGCGTGATCGACGACGCGCCCGAATGGCGTGCGATCACCGGCCAGACGCCGGACGACTACGCGGTCGGCGGCTGGCTGTCGGTCGTGCACCCCGAGGACCGTCCCCGCATCGAGGCGCACTGGCGCGACTGCGTCGAGGAGAACCGGGTCTTCGAGACCAACTACCGCATCCGCACCAAGAGCGGCACCTACCGGCACTTTGACGTCCGGGCCGTGCCCATCTGGCAGGGCGACGCGGTGATCGAGTGGGTCGGCGCCAACACCGACGTCACGGGCCAGCGCGAGGCCGAGGAGATGCGCGGCAGGCTGACCGAGCAGCTGTCGGCGGCGGCGCTGCGCACCGCGCGCCTCCAGCAGGCCACCTCCATGCTCGCCGAGGCCCTGACCGTCTCCCAGGTCGTCCAGGTCATCACCGAGGTCGGCCGGTCCGCCATCGGCGCCGACTACTCCGCCGTGGCGCTGCTGGACGACGACAAGCTGCGGCTCAGCATCGTGGCCCCGTCCCAGCCGGGGGCGGAGAGCGAGACGCCGCCGCCGTCGCGCGACGGGATCAAGGTCAGCGACCAGACCGTGATGTCGGTGGCGGTGCGCGAGAGCCGGCCGTTCCTGGCCGAGCACCCCGACAGCCTGCGCCTGCAGCTGGGCCACGGCGAGCGCGACCTGTTCGCCCAGCACACGGAGGAGCGCGCCTGGGTGGGCCTGCCGCTGCTCGCGGCCGGCGCCCCGATCGGCGCGCTCCGCTTCTCCTTCACCCGGCCCCGGGAGATCACCGAGGAGGAGCGGGTCTTCCTGGAGGCGCTCGCGGGCCAGTGCGCGCTGGCCGTGGAGCGGGCCCTGCTGTTCGAGCGCGAGCACCGGACCGCCGAGGAGCTCCAGCGGAGCCTCCTGCCGAGCGACCTGCCGCAGCTGCCGGGGATGGCGCTGGCCGCCCGCTACAACCCCGCGACGCGCCACGTGCAGGTGGGCGGCGACTGGTATGACGTCTTCCGCCTCGCCGACAACCGGCTCGCCGTGGCGTGCGGCGACGTCATGGGCAAGGGAGTGCTCGCCGCGGCCGGAATGGGCCGCGTCCGCAACGCCCTGCGCGCCCTCGCGCTGAACGATCCGCGCCCCGCCGCCGTCCTGGCCGGCCTCGACCGGCTGTTCAGCGCCACCGAGGACGAGGAGCAGTTCACCACCGTCGTCTACGCGGTGATCGACCCCGAGACGGGGCAGGGGGAGCTCAGCAACGCCGGCCACCCGCCGGCCCTGCTGATCTCGCCCGACACGCCCGCGCGCGTGAGCACGAGGGAGCCCGGAACGCCCCTCGGCTGGCCGAGCCAGCGACAGCAGACAAGTTTTTCCATCGAGACCGGCAACACTGTGGTCTTCTATTCCGATGGACTTGTGGAGAACCGTAGGCGTGGGGTGGACGCCGGGCTGGAGGAGCTTGTCGCCGTGGCCGCGGACGCCCCACCTGAAGTGGTAGGAGATCCCGAGAGACTCGTCGACTTCCTGGTCGATCGGATGCTTGCCGGGTATGAGCAGGTAGACGATGTGACCGTGCTTGCCCTGCACGTCCCGCCCAAGTCCGAGTGAACCCCGCCGAAGGCGGCGCCGAGACGGTCCGGCACGTTCGAAGGACCGCCCCGCGCCCTCTAAGGTGGAGTGTTACCGGGTAGGACTCCAAGGCGGAATGCGCAGCAGTGCCAGAATGCTTGACCCAGAGAGAGCGGGTACGCTGCGGTCCCGCACCGGGAGGTCCGCTCCGTGTGTGGTCCCACCCAGTGTGAGGCCGAGCCCGTCAGGGCACTTGGGTCAACCAAGCCACACGTTCGTTCGAGAGGTATTTGTGTCGCCTGCTAGCTCGACCTCGAAAGCGTCAGATCTGCACGATCACGTCATCGCGCAACTGATCGAGCGTGGACGGTCCCAGGGTTACCTCGAAGCCGACGACGTACGACGTACGTTCGAGGAGGCCGACATCCCCGTGTCGAAGGCCTCCAGCATTCTGCGGAGCCTCAGCAAGGAGGGTGTGACCGTCATGGTGAGCGCTGCCGACTCCGCGGCGCCCAAGCGTCCGCGCAAACGCGCGACGCCGCCGGCACGCAGGCCCAAGACCGCCGCCGCCGCCAAGGAGCAGCCCGACACGGTGACGGCCGTCGTCGGCGACGACGCGCCGGAGGAGGCCGTCGCCGCGCCGCGCCCGGCGGCTCCCAAGCCCGCGCCGCCGAAGAAGGCCGCGCCGGCCAAGGGCGCCAAGGCGAAGAAGGGCGCGCCGGCGAAGAAGGCCGCCGCCCAGCCCGTCAAGGCCGCCCCCGCCGACAAGGGCGACGAGCCCGAGGTCGATGACGAGGTGGACGTCGATCTCGACGCCGACCTGACCGACCTCGAGGTCGAACTCGAGGTCGAGGTCGACGCGGCCGAGGAGCCCGAGACCGAGGAGGAGCCCGCCCCCGCCGCGCCCGCGGCGAAGGCCGCTCCCGCCGGCAAGGGCGACACCCCCTCCGAGGAGGAGGGGTTCACCCTCGGCGACGACGACGAGGACGCGCCCGCGCAGCAGATCGCGGCCGCCGGCGCCACCGCCGACCCCGTCAAGGACTACCTCAAGCAGATCGGCAAGGTGCCGCTGCTGAACGCCGAGCAGGAAGTCGAGCTCGCCAAGCGGATCGAGGCCGGCCTGTTCGCCGAGGAGCGCCTCGCCGCCTCCGGTCCCTCGATGTCCGAGGAGGACCTCGAGGACTTCGAGTGGATCGCCGAGGACGGCCGCCGCGCCAAGAACCACCTCCTGGAGGCCAACCTCCGCCTGGTGGTCTCGCTGGCCAAGCGCTACACAGGGCGCGGAATGCTGTTCCTGGACCTGATCCAGGAGGGCAACCTCGGCCTGATCCGCGCGGTCGAGAAGTTCGACTACACCAAGGGCTACAAGTTCTCCACGTACGCCACCTGGTGGATCCGGCAGGCGATCACCCGCGCGATGGCCGACCAGGCCCGCACCATCCGCATCCCGGTGCACATGGTCGAGGTCATCAACAAGCTGGCGCGCGTGCAGCGGCAGATGCTCCAGGACCTGGGCCGCGAGCCCACCCCGGAGGAGCTGGCCAAGGAGCTCGACATGACCCCGGAGAAGGTCGTCGAGGTCCAGAAGTACGGCCGCGAGCCCATCTCGCTGCACACGCCGCTCGGTGAGGACGGCGACAGCGAGTTCGGCGACCTCATCGAGGACTCCGAGGCCATCGTCCCGGCCGACGCGGTCAGCTTCACGCTGCTGCAGGAGCAGCTCCACTCGGTCCTCGACACGCTCAGCGAGCGCGAGGCGGGCGTGGTGTCGATGCGGTTCGGCCTCACCGACGGCCAGCCGAAGACCCTGGACGAGATCGGCAAGGTGTACGGGGTGACCCGGGAGCGCATCCGGCAGATCGAGTCCAAGACCATGTCGAAGCTGCGCCACCCGTCCCGTTCCCAGGTCCTGCGCGACTACCTGGACTGACCGGCCGCGACACAGACCCGTCGACGGTAGGGCCCCGGCAGCGCCGGGGCCCTACCGCGTGCTTGGAATCGTGCCGGGGACGTGTCGTCAGTCGTGCAGGACGACGTCGAGGTTGGCGCCGTTCAGTTCGACGGTGTGGCCGAGGCCGGCGACGGCCTTGACGAGTTCGTCCGGGGTGCGCGGAGCGGCGCCCGCCTTGATCAGGTCATGGGCGATCCGGCCGCGGGTGGCCTTGGCCATGTGGCTGACGACGGTCCGCTTGGCGACGCCGTCCACGAGCCGCTCCCGGAACACCCGTACGGAGACCGCCGGTCCGGGCGCCTTCCACGCCGACGCGTACGGCCCGGACCGCATGTCCACGACCAGGTCGTCGTCGAGCCGGAGGGCCTTGCGCATCGCCGGGCGCCACGACGCCCCCAGTCCTCCCGCAGGAGGTAGCGAGACCCCCATGGCGAGCCGGTAGGGCGGGACGCGGTCGGTGAGCCTCAGCGCGCCCCACAGGCCCGAGAACACGATGATCTGCCGGGCGGCGGCCTCGGCGTCCAGATCGGGCAGGTCGAGGTTGTCGTAGAGGACGCCGGTGTAGAGCCGCGCCGCCGGCAGGGTCGGCGCCTTGCGCACGGCCTTGTTGCGGGCGACGGCCTCGTCGGCCTGGCCGGGCGGAAGGCCGAGCACCTCCGCGGCGTCGGCCCGCCGGCACGCCTTCGCCAGAGCCGCGAGAACGCGTTTGCGCGTCGGGTTCAGCTCCGGGAAGCTCAGCGAGGCGAGATCGAGGGGCGGGCCGTCCCCCTCGGTGGCCTTCTTCTCCGACGGCGGCAGCAGGATGTGCACGATCCCCCCGAAAGCGGTGACAGATGGCGCGGTCCCTGGAGAGTCGGTTGGGCGAACTGGTCGCCGAGGCGTGGCCCGCGCCGTCCGCCCAGGATATTGGCGGCTGGCTGCTGCGCCACGCCGGCGGCGTGACCAAGCGGGCCAACTCCGTCCTGCCCTTGGACGATCCCGGGGACGTTGACCGGGCCATTGAGCGCGCCGAGGGCTTCTACACCGCGCTGGGGCTCCCGACCGTGTTCTCGATGGACGCCCAGGCGCGGCCCGCAGGGCTCGACGGGGTCCTCGAAGGGCGGGGATACGACCTTGTCGACCCGACGCTCGCGATGGCGACCGAGTTGAGCGGCCTCTACGAGCGGGACGGTGTGGACATCGCGGACGCCCCGTCCAGTGAGTGGCTCGATCTGTGGTGGTCGGTCGACGGCCGCTACGACCACCAGCTGCCGATGGCGGAGAAGATCCTGACCGGTGTGAGCGCCGGCTACGCATGCGCGGACGGCCTCGCCGTAGGGCGCGGCGTCCCTCAGGGGGAGTGGCTCGGCATCTATGCCATGGCCGTCGCGCCGGAAGCGCGCAGGCGGGGTCTGGGCCGGCGCGTCCTGCGGGCCCTTCTCGGCTGGGGGAGCGAGCAGGGATGCGAACGGGCGTACCTGGTGGTCGTCGAGCGGAACGCCCCCGCCAGGGCGCTGTACGAGGCGGAGGGGTTCGTGCATGCGGCCGCCTATCACTACCGCGTGAGGAATGTCACCACAAGGTGAGAAGTCGAAGGGCGAAGCGCATCACCGCGCCGTCCCTGTATGGCTACGATGTGCAATCACTCGTGCACTCAACGCAATTGTCCTCCGCATGTGCCTGAGGGAGGAATGCGAACGGCGGCCACCGTCTCCGGTGGCCGCCGCCTAGGGTCGCTCTATTTTGAGGGCTACCGCTCCTCGTCAGAAGCGACGGCCGGGGTTTCGTTCAGCCGGTCGGTCTCGTCCTGAATGTCGGCCCCGTTGGAGCGGAGGGCCTCTGCGTACTTGCGCCCGTGGTGGGCGCAGAACAGAAGGTCGCCGCCGCCTACAAGGACTGCACGGACGTAGGCCTGAGCGCCGCAGCGGTCGCATCGGTCGGCGACGGTCAGCGGCTTGGTTGGGGCAAGGGCTCCAGTCACGGCACCTTCCTCATGCTCGGGGTCGGTACTTAGGACAACATCTAACCCGACGCTGGCGTTCCCAACCTGGTTCTTCGTACGCCCACAGCAGAATGGCCCAATTAGTGACCGAGGTCACATTAGGCGGCATCCCAGCGGAACAGCCGCACCGCGACCAACGCACCGACGACCGCGACGCCCAGCAGAACGGCGATCTGGGGCAGTGCGGAGGCCGGCCCGAGCCCCCGGCCCATCACATTGAGCATGCCCTCGTTGAGATAGCGCAGCGGGAAGATGTAGGACAGCGTCCTCATCCAGGCCGGGGAGGCGTCCAGGGGGAAGAACGAGCCGCCGAGGAACGCCATCGGCAGCACGATCAGCTGGGTCACCGCCTGCGCGGTCTCCTGCGTCTTGGCCCACGCGCCGATCAGCATGCCGATCGACAGGAAGGCGAGCACGCCCGCGACCACCATCGGGATCGCCATCCACCAGGCCCCGCTGAGCTTCAGGCCGAACATCGGCAGCTGCGCCACGAGCACGAACAGCGCGAACTGGACGAGCGCCACGGCGAGGCTGACCGCCACCCGCGCGGCGAACACGGTGGGGATCGGGGCGGGGGAGAGCTGGAGGCGGCGCAGGATGCCCTTGGTGCGCCACGTGACGAGCGTCTGGGACGCCCCGAAGACGCCCGCCGACGCCAGCGCCCAGCCCAGGAGGCTCGGCGTGAAGAACTGGATGGCCTTGAGGGAGTCGTCCTCCACCTGCCGGTCGGTCACCCGGTAGGCGGGCGGCTTGCCGGAGGCGGCGAGGTTCGCCGACTGGACGATCGAGTTCATCAGGCCGCGCACCGTCCCGGACTTGACCTGGTCGGCCACCGAGTAGTGGACGACCAGTTCGCCCCCGGCCTGCTCCACGACGGCGTCGGCGTCGCCCTTCTCGACCTTGCGGAGGGCGGCGGCGCGGTCGGGGGCCTTCTCGACCTTCATGACCTTGCCGAGCTCGCCGGCCCCCTGCGCCACCGCCTGGTCGATGACCGGCGCCTTCCCCACCTCCAGGACCTTCACCTTGGACGTCGACTGGTGGCCGAAGATCCCGCCGAAGACCACCAGGAACATCAGGGGGAACAGCACGGTGAAGAACAGCGCGGTGCGGTCGCGCCGGAAGCCCAGGAACATCGCCCTGGACAGGCTCTTGAAACTCTCGAACGTGCTCACGCCCTGTACTCCCGTCCGGTGAGCTCCAGAAAGACGTCCTCGAGGGTGGCGCCGCGGATCTGGACGCCGGCGAGCGCGTCCTTGGCCGCCATGGCGGCGACCACCGCGGAGGGGTCGCGGGTGGAGATGGTCAGCGAGACGCCGTCGTCGTCGGCCTCGTCCGCGCCCGGGAGGAGCCGCGCGTCCTCGACGGCCAGGACCCCGCTGGCCACGCTGATCCTGGCAGGGGCCGCCAGCCCGCGCACCAGCACCGCCGGCGGGCCGAGCCGCAGGATCCTGCCCGAGTCCATGATGGCGACGCGGTCGCAGAGGATCTCCGCCTCGTCCATGTAGTGCGTGGTCAGGACGATGGTGCGGCCGTCGGTGTTGATCGAGCGGAGCACGTCCCACAGGTTGCGGCGCGCCTGCGGGTCCAGCGCGGCGGTGGGCTCGTCCAGGAACACGAGCTCCGGGTCGTGCACGAGCGCGCACGCGATGGACAGTCGCTGCGCCTGGCCGCCTGAGAGCTTCTCGACGCGGGTGTCGGCCTTGTCGTCCAGGCCGACCAGTTCGAGCATCGCGTCGGCCTTCTTCGCCGGGACGCCGTAGAGGGAGCCGAACGTCCGCAGCTGCTCGCGCGCGGTCAGCCGCTCGAAGAACGACGACGCCTGCAACTGGACGCCGATCCTGGGGAGCAGCTTGGAGTTGCGCGGCCAGGGAGGCAGGCCGAGCACGGTGAGGTCGCCCTCGTCCGCCCGCCGCAGCCCCTCGATGATCTCCAGTGTGGTGGTCTTGCCCGCCCCGTTCGGCCCGAGGATGCCGAAGAACTCGCCCTCCTCGACGGCGAACGTCACCCCGTCCACGGCCTGGACGTCTCCGTAGCGCTTGCGGAGGCCCGAGACCTCGATCGTGTGCACCATGCGAGGACAGTAGGGAGGAATCCGGCCCTCGCACACCCACCTATAGGTGGACGTTCGGGTCTGATAGTCGAAGTAGGGGTAGCCTGGCGGACCATCCGGGCCCCGCCGCGACGACGTGCGGAACGTCGGCGGCGGCGAGCCTTTCGGTGGATTGTCGGCGGCCGGGGGTACCCTTCTGCCGACCGTCCTACCCCCGAGGAGCACACGCACGTTGACCGCCGCGACCGCCGAAGCGACAACCGAAGACCCGCACGGCTACTCCGCCCGGCACCTGTCGGTGCTGGAGGGCCTGGAGGCCGTGCGCAAGCGACCCGGCATGTACGTCGGGTCGACCGACAGCCGTGGCCTCGCGCACTGCCTGTGGGAGATCGTCGACAACTGCGTCGACGAGGCCCTCGCGGGCTACTGCACGCACATCAGCGTGACGATGCACGCCGACGGCTCCTTCGCGGTGGGCGACAACGGCCGCGGCATCCCGGTCGACCTGGAGCCCAAGACGGGGCTGCCCGGCGTCGAGCTGGTCATGACGCGGCTGCACGCGGGCGGCAAGTTCGGCGGCGTGTCCTACACGGCGTCCGGCGGCCTGCACGGCGTCGGCGCGTCCGTGGTCAACGCCCTGTCCGCGCGGCTCGACGTCGAGGTCGACCGCGACGGCCACACCCACGCGATCAGCTTCCGGCGCGGCCTGCCCGGCGAGTTCGCCGACGACGGCCGCCCGAACGCCCGGTTCAAGAAGAAGTCCGGCCTCCGGCAGACCCGCAAGGTCGCCAAGAAGACCACGGGGACCCGTGTCCGCTTCTGGCCCGACATGCAGATCTTCCTGAAGGACGCCACGGTCGAGCAGTCCCTCGTCCTCGACCGGATGCGGCAGACCGCCTTCCTCATCCCGGGCCTGACCATCGACGTCCGCGACGAGCGCGGCGAGGAGGTCGTCGACGAGACGTTCCGGTTCGACGGCGGCATCGGCGAGTACTGCTCCTACCTCGCCAAGGACGCCCCGCTCGTCGACGTGCTGCGGCTCCAGGGCCGCGGCCACTTCACCGAGACCGTCCCCGTCCTCGACGACCAGGGCCACCTCACGCCCACCGACGTCGAGCGCGACCTCGAGGTCGACATCGCGCTGCGCTGGGGCACCGGCTACGACACGATCACCAAGTCGTTCGTGAACGTGATCGCCACCCCGAAGGGCGGCACGCACGTGCGCGGCTTCGACCGCGCCGTGCTCAAGGTCGTCAACGAGCAGCTCCGCGCGACCAAGCTGCTGAAGAACGGCGACGAGGACGTCATCAAGGAGGACGTCCTGGAGGGCCTCACCGCGGTGGTGACGGTCCGCCTGCCCGAGCCGCAGTTCGAGGGCCAGACCAAGGAGGTCCTCGGCACGTCCGCGGCGACGCGCATCGTCTCCCAGGTCGTGCAGCGCGAGCTGCGCGCGATCTTCGAGAACCCGCCGCGCGGCCAGAAGCAGCCGCTGCGCGCCGTGCTGGAGAAGGTCGCCGGCGCGGCCAAGACCCGTATCGCCGCCCGCACCCAGCGCGACAACCAGCGCCGCAAGAACGCGCTGGAGAACTCCGCCCTCCCGGCCAAGCTCGTCGACTGCCGCACCGCCGACGACCGCAGCGAGCTGTTCATCGTCGAGGGCGACTCGGCCCTCGGCACCGCCAAGCTGGCCCGCAACTCCGAGTTCCAGGCGCTGCTGCCGATCCGCGGCAAGATCCTGAACGTGCAGAAGGCGTCCGTCGCCGACATGCTGAAGAACGCCGAGTGCGCCGCGATCATCCAGGTGCTCGGCGCCGGCTCGGGGCGGACGTTCGACGTCGACGCCGCCCGCTACGGCCGCGTGGTGATCCTCGCCGACGCCGACGTCGACGGCGCCCACATCCGCACGCTGCTGCTCACCCTCTTCTACCGCTACATGCGGCCGATGCTGGAGGCCGGGCGGATCTTCTCCGCCGTGCCGCCGCTGCACCGCATCGAGCTGGTCAAGCCCCGGAAGGGGCAGGACAAGTTCATCTACACCTACTCCGACGCCGAGCTGCGGCAGCGGCTCGTCGAGCTGGAGCGCAAGGGCCAGCGCTGGAAGGAGCCGATCCAGCGCTACAAGGGCCTCGGTGAGATGGACGCCGACCAGCTGGCCGAGACGACGCTCGACCCCCGCCACCGGGTACTGCGGCGCGTCCGCATCGAGGACGCCGAGGAGGCGGGCAAGGTGTTCGACCTGCTGATGGGCAGCGAGGTCGCCCCGCGCCGCGCGTTCATCACCGCCGGCGCCACCGAGCTCGACGCGGAGCGCATCGACACCTGAGCGAGCGGGCTCCACCCTGAGGTGGAGACCGCGAAGTCCAGCCGGGCGCCGATCCGCGCGAGGGCCCGGATGCCTACCGTCAGGGGGCATGAACGCCGTGAAGACCGTGGGGGGCCGCACCGCCCGTGCGGTGATCGTCGGCATCCTGCTGAGCTGGGGCCTCACCGCCTACGTCCGGGGGCTGCTCAGAGCCGACCCCGCCCCCGCGCTGCACGGCGTCGGCCTGGCCCTCGTCGTGCTCAACGTGATCATGTTCGCCCTGCTGGGGAGCGGCATCTGGCTCGGACGGGAGTGCGGGGCACGGCACCGGTCCCTGGCCATCGTCCTTCTGCTGGGGGCCATCGCGGCGGCGATGGTGCTGTACGCGCTGGCTCCCGACTCGGGCAACGGGTTCTTCTTCTCCATGGCCGGGCTCTGGGCGCTGCTGATGTGGTTGCCGGTGCCGTGGGGCATCGCGGTGGGCGCGCTGACGGTCGCCGCGATCGGCGGGCTGGGGCAAGCGTACGCCGCAAGCGGCGCGGACCTCGGTCTGATGGCGGCGGTCGCGGGCATCACCCTGGGCGCGCTGGCGAGCCGCCAGGGCAGGGCCGCGCAGGAGGCGACCCGCCGTGCCGAGGCGGCCAACGCCGTCCTCGCCGAGCGGTCGCGCATCGCACGGGAGATCCACGACATCCTGGCCCACTCGCTGTCGGCGCAGATCGTCCATCTGGAGGGGGCGCGGCTGCTGCTCGCGCGGGACGGCGACCGCGTCCAGGCTCTGGACCGGGTGGAGCGCGCGCGGAACCTCGCCCGATCCGGCCTGGAGGAGACCAGGCGCGCCCTGGCCACGCTCCGCGGCGAGATACCGGAGCCCGAAGAGGTCCTCCAGGAGCTCGCCGAGGAGTTCTACGCCAGCACCGGACGCCCGTGCGACGTGCACGTGACCGGCGTGCCGCGCGAACTGCCGCCGCAGGCCGGGCTCGCGGTCGTCCGGACCGCGCAGGAGGCGCTCACCAACGTCCGCAAACACGCTCCCGGCGCGCGCGCACGGGTCGCCCTTCGCTACCTCACCGGCAAGGTGGAGCTCGAAGTGACCGACACCGGCGGCACGGAGACCGTCGAGGAGCTGGGCGGCGGCGGATACGGCCTCGTGGGGATGCGGGAGCGTGCGGAGTTGATCGATGGCACGCTGGTGACCGGACCGGACGGCAGGGGATTCCGCGTGTCCCTCAGCGTCCCGGCCTGAGCGGAAGGTGCGAGTGGTGAGCGACACGGCGAGGATCCTGGTCGTCGACGACCAGACCGTGGTGCGCGAGGGACTGGTCCTGCTGCTGGAACTGCTGCCCGGCATCGAGGTCGCGGGGGCGTGCGGCGACGGCGAGCAGGCGGTGGCGCTGGTCGCCGACCTGCGCCCCGACGTCGTCCTCATGGACCTGCGCATGCCGCGGATGGACGGCGTGGAGGCGACCCGCCGCATCAAGGAGGCGCACCCGGAGGTCGGGATCGTCGTCCTCACCACCTACGCCGACGACGAGTCGATCTTCGCGGCGCTGCGCGCCGGGGCCCGCGGGTACCTCACCAAGGACGCCGGCGCCGACGAGATCGCCCGCGCCGTCGCAGCCGTCCGCGAGGGAGGGTCCCAGCTCGACCCGGCCGTCCAGCGCCGCCTGGTCGAGGCCGTGGCCGTCGGGGAGGCCCCCCGCCGCGCCTCGGGCGGCCGGCTGCCGGACGGCCTGACCCGCCGCGAGGCGGAAGTGCTCACGCTCATCGCCCAGGGACGCTCCAACGCCGAGATCGCCGGCGACCTGTTCATCTCCGAGGCGACCGTCAAGACGCACATCAACAACCTGTTCGCCAAGGCCGGCCTCCGGGACCGGGCCCAGGCCGTGACCTACGCCTTCCGGCACGGCCTCAGCGGATGATCTTCGGTCAGCGTCCGGCAAGGGCCTGGTCAAGGCCCGTCCCGGCACGCCCGCGCGGCCCCAGCATGGGACGGTGCTCAGAACCTGCATGATCGCGGAGTACCTGCGCCCGTACGCGCAATGGCGGATCAACCGCCCCGATCCCTGCGACGACGGCCGCAACGCCCGCGCCGCGATCGGCCTCATCGACGCGGCCGCCTACGTGGGGCAGCTGGACGACAGCGAGCGCGTCATCGTCCGCATGGCCGTCGCCGGCTGCTTCACCCTCGGCCGCTTCAACCCGGGCGCGGAGGGCGAGAAGATCATCCGTTTCTGGCACTACGACGACGCCTCCCAGGGCCCGGCCGAGCTCCTCGAAGCCGTGGCCGACTGCGCCGAGCGCGGCCTGGGCGCCCCTGCGCCGCGCCCCCGCGAGGGCCAGACCACGATGGCGTAACTCTCGCGGTGTGATTCGGGCGGTGTGATTCGGGCGGTGTGGTTACACGCCACGTAATTACACCGGTTCGCGGCGCCCGTCCGCCTTCTCCGTAACCAAGCGGTCGCTTGCTAGGCTGCCCCCATGCCCTCCCAGGACCACATGAAGCAGGCGCTCCAGACCTACGTCGACGCCTTCAACGCGGCCGACGCCGCGACCGTTTGCGGCCTCTACGCCGACGACGCCGTCATCGAGGACCCGGTCGGCCACCCCCCGATCACCGGCCGCGCCGCGATCCAGGAGTTCTACACCAACGCCGTCGCCAGCGGCGCCAAGCTCGCCCTCGACGCGCCCGTCCGCGGCTCCCACGGCGACCGCGCCGCCATGGCCTTCACCGTCGACGTCCCCGGCATGCGCATCCGCGCCATCGACGTCATGACCTTCAACGCCGAAGGCAAGATCATCCGCATGGAGGCCCACTGGGGCCCCGACGACATCGAGGCCTGACCGGCCCCGCCGAGCGGCCTTCCCCGCGGACGTCCACGCGGGCGCCGGCCTCGCGGTCGGTGAACTCCGCCGCTACCGGGTCTCTACGGCCTCGGACCCGCGAGCGGACGCGCGGGGACGCCGTCGCGGTGCGCGGCGCCGGAACGGCGCGCCGCCGCCAGGGCCAGAGCGCCGAGGACGATGAGGGCCCAGCCGCCCGAGGCGGGTTCCAGTACCGAGATCGGGACGCCGAGGGCGAGGAGGATCCAGCCGGTCTCGGCGGGCATCGCGCCTGTGGCGAGCACGGACCGCCTGGCGAGCAGCCCCAGGCCGAGGAGGCCCACCCCGCCGAGCAGGAACCAGAGGGCCGTCATCCGGCCGCCGTCGTCGGCGACGGTGTTCCACAGGCCCTCCGAGGCGATGCCGCGCCAATGGGAGCGGTCGCCGGCCAGCCCGGTCAGCAGGTGCAGTCCGGCGACCGCGAGGATCAGCCGCGGGGTCCAGCGGTCGAGGGCCGCAGGGCCGGGTTCCGTGCTCATGATGGCCTCCAGTGGTGGTGCGTCACTACGGTCACGGGGTCGGGGCGGGAGCAGCCTCCCGCGGGTGATGCGGCGGAAGTCAGGTAGGGGTCGTCCGCCGTTGGGGCGAGGTGGCGGTCCGCGACTCCGCCGGTGGTGGTGAGGGCGTCCCCCCGGTGTCCAGGAGCGGGGACAGCAGGTCGTAGATGCCGTGCTTCTCCTCGGCGGGGAGCGGCGGCATCAGGTGGGCGCCGCCGATCACGACCAGGTAGAGCAGGGTCGCCATCCGGTCCGGTGACGCGTGTCCTGCTTCGCGGCACAGGCCGCGCAGGTAGGCGATGCGGGTCGCGTCCACCCGCCGCTGCATCTCTGCGGCCTCGGGGTCCTGCTCGGCCCAGGCCCGCACCGCGATCTCGAGCTCCGGTCCGGCGTCCCCGATCGCCGCCGTGGCGAGGCGGTCCAGCCGCTCCCGCGCCGGCAGGTCCGCGGCCTCCGCCTCCACCACGTCGATGATCGTCGTGGTGTACCGCTCCTCGTAGTGGGCGAGGAGCCGGGCCCGGAACTTCGGCATCGACCCGAAGTGGTGGTAGAAGGCGCCCTTCGACATGCGCATGCGCTCGCACATCCGGTCCAGGGTGACGGCCGGCGCCCCCTGCTCTGCCAGGAGCACCAGCCCCTCGTCCAGCCACTCCGCTGCGCCTGCCATGTTCTCCGTCCATACCAAAAGGTTTGGTATGGAGCTTAGCCGTGCGGGGCGTGCCCCGCTTCGTGAGCTTGATCTCGCTCTGGGGTGGGCGGAGTTCGGCCAGGGGCCCGCTGCCGGTCCGGCGCCTTCGGGGCCTGACGTCCGAGGCCGGACCGAGCGGGGCTGCGCGGGGTGACTGGCCGCATTCGGACAGGTGCATTCTGTAATGAAATAACTACTGCAGGTGAGAGCCCTTGTGGAGCGGACGGTGTGTTTCCGCAATCCCGGTTGTGCACTCTCCGTAATCACATGAGGTGGACGAGGCTCTAGAAGCCGAGCGTGACTTGTTGAACACTCGTTGTGTTCAACCCCTCACCGGTTTCCCCCGCCACTCTCGTCCCGAGCACCCCCCGCGTCTCCGGGGGCGATCGGGCGCCGGCGGTGCGGGAGCCACCGTCGAAGGAGAGCGCAATGCCGTCGATCAAGACCACCGCTCTGGCCCTGGCCGCGACCGCCGCCGCGACCGGCCTCGCCACGGTCGGCGTGGCCAGCGCCCAGAGCGCCCAGTCCCCCTCCCGGCCGGCCGCGCACCGGGCCGCCGCCCTTCCGCCGGGCTACCAGCTCGTGACCCTGGCGAACGCCAACGTCCCCAACTTCCAGCGCCGTGTCGTCTGGTGCCCGCCCGGCAAGCACGTCCTCGGCGGCGGCGGGGAGGCGCGGGGCAACGGCGCCATCCTCGTCGGCTCGTTCCCGACCGACGACGCCCGCGGGTGGATCGTGCTCGGCCGCCAGATCGGCTTCAACGACGTCGGCATCAGCGCCTTCGCGATCTGCGCCGACTGACGTCCCCACCTTCCGCCGGTCCCTTCCGCCAGCACGGCGGACGGCGGAACGCAGAGGCCCCGGGCGACCGCCCGGGGCCTCTCGCGTCACTCTTCGGGGGTGTCCTCCTCGGGAGGCGGCGGGCCCAGCGGGCCGCTGATCGCGGTCAGCGGCTTGTCGAGCCTCTCGCCGGAGCCGTCGCGGCGGCCCAGCGCGACGTTGAGCATCGCCGGTCTGCCGTTGGCGGCCGCCGCGCGGAGCGGTGTCGGGGCCGCCCACGCCTGGATAAGCACGTCCTCGCCCTTGAGGAAGCGGTGGGCGCGGACGCCGCCGGTCGCGCGGCCCTTGGCCGGGAAGTCGGCGAAGTCGGCCAGCTTGATCGCGCCGGTCTGGGTGCCGGGCAGCGCCGAGGACGAACCCGAGATCGTGATGACGCGGGCCTCGCGGGCCGGGTCGAGGGCGCCGAACCACAGGACGCTCGCGCCCGCGCCGAGCTTGATGCCCGCCATGCCGCCGGCGGCCCGGCCCTGCGGACGGACGAGGGACGCGGGGAAGTGCAGGAGCTGGGCGTCGGTGGTGATGAAGACGAGGTGCTGCTCTTCGCTCAGCAGCTGCACGGCGCCGACCACCCGGTCGCCGTCCTTGAGGCCGATGACCTCGAACTCGTCGCGGTTGGCGGGGAAGTCGGGGACGACCCGTTTGACCACGCCCTGGGCGGTGCCCAGCGCCAGGCCGCCGCCCTCCTCGCCGACGGACGCGATGCCCACGATCGTCTCGTCCGGTTCCAGATCGACGTACTCGGTGATCGGCGCGCCGCCCGCCAGGGACGGCGGCGTCGCCGACGGCGGCAGCGTCGGCAGGTCGAGGACGTCGATGCGGATCATCCGGCCCAGGGACGTCACCGCGCCGATCTGGCCGCGGGCCGTGGCGGGCACGACCGAGGTCAGCACGTCGTGCGCGGCGCGGGGCCCGCTGTCGGGCAGGGGCGACGCGTCGTGCGTGCGGGCCAGGAGGCCGGTGGTGGAGAGCAGCACCGTGCACGGGTCGTCGGCCACCTCCAGGGGCACGGCCTCCGCGGCGGTGTGGCCGGAGGACTCCAGCAGGATGGTGCGGCGCGGGGTGGCGAACTCCTTGACGACCTCGCCCATCTCCTTGGAGACGACGCCGCGCAGCTTCCGCTCCGACTCGAGGATGGCGGTCAGCTTGGCGATCTCCTTGGCGAGCTGCTCCTTCTCCTTCTCCAGCTCCAGGCGGTCGAAGCGGGTGAGGCGGCGCAGCGGGGTGTCGAGGATGTACTGCGCCTGGATCTCCGACAGCTCGAAGATCTGCATGAGGCGCTGCTTGGCCTGGGCGGCGTCGTCGCTCTGCCGGATGACCTGGATGACCTCGTCGATGTTCAGCAGGGCGACGAGCAGGCCGTCCACGAGGTGGAGGCGGTCTTCGCGCTTCTTGCGCCGGAAGAGCGAGCGCCTGCGGACGACGTCGATGCGGTGGTCGATGTAGACCTGGAGCAGGTCGCGCAGGCCGAGCGTGCGGGGCTGGCCGTCGACCAGGGCGACGTTGTTGATGCCGAACGTCTCCTCCATCGGCGTCAGCCGGTAGAGGTCGGCGAGGACGGCCTCGGGGTTGAAGCCGTTCTTGATCTCGATGACCAGGCGGAGCCCGACGGTGCGGTCGGTGAGGTCCTTCAGGTCGGCGATCCCCTGGATCTTCTTGGCGTTGACCAGTTCCTTGATCTTGGCCTTCACGCGCTCGGGGCCGACGGCGTAGGGCAGCTCGCTGACGATGATGCCCTTGCGGCGCGGCGTGACGTTCTCGATGGAGACCGTGGCGCGGGTGCGGAACGTCCCCCGGCCGCGCTCGTAGGCGTCGCGGATGCCGTCCAGGCCGACGATCTTGCCGCCGGTGGGCAGGTCGGGCCCGGGGACGAAGCGCATCAGCTCCTCGAGCGTGGCGTCCGGGTGGTCGATCAGGTGCCGGGCCGCGGCGACGACCTCGCCGAGGTTGTGCGGCGCCATGTTCGTGGCCATCCCGACCGCGATGCCGGACGCGCCGTTGACCAGCAGGTTCGGGAACGCGGCGGGCAGCACCTCCGGCTCCTGCTCCTGCCCGTCGTAGTTGGGGCGGAAGTCGACGGTGTCCTCGTCGATCGAGGCGACCATCAGCATCGCCTCGCGGGACATCCGCGCCTCGGTGTACCGCATGGCGGCGGGCAGGTCGTCGCCGCCGAGCGAGCCGAAGTTGCCGTGCCCGTCCACGAGCGGCATCCGCATCGCCCAGGGCTGCGCCATCCGCACCATCGCGTCGTAGATGGCGCTGTCGCCGTGCGGGTGCAGCTTGCCCATGACCTCGCCGACGACGCGGGCGCACTTGACGTGCCCGCGGTCGGGGCGCAGCCCCATCTCGTTCATCGAGTACAGGATCCGGCGCTGGACGGGCTTCATGCCGTCGCGCGCGTCGGGAAGCGCCCGCTGGTAGATCACCGAGTAGGCGTACTCGAGGAAGCTGCCGCGCATCTCGTCGGAGACGTCGACGTCGACGATGTTCTCCTCGAAGTCCGGCGGAGGAGGAGGGGCTTGGGATCCGCGTCGTGCCATGCCCCACATTGTGGCCGGTCCCGGGGACATCTTTCGCCCACCCCACCGGGTGTTCCGGGCAACTCGGCGGATCGATCCCGTTTCGTCACCTCCGCGGACCTGGCAGATTGAGCACGGACCGTTTCGGTTCTCCCGCCCGGAAGTCCCACGGCGCGGAGGTCCGTCGAGCAGGTGGAGGTTTCGTTGAGCGGGCTGGCCGACTTCCAGAACTCGATCTATCTGCAGGGGCTCGGGGACGTCCTGCCGGCGCTGCCCACGGACCTGACGAGGCTGGAGGGCCTCGCCGAGCGGTCGCTGTCGGCGCGGGCGTTCGGCTACGTGGCCGGGTCGGCGGGCAGCGAGGCGACCGCGCGGGCGAACCGGGCCGCGTTCGACCGGTGGCGGATCGTCCCGCGCATGCTGCGGGACGTCGCCGAGCGCGACCTGTCGGTGACCGTGCTCGGCACCCCGATGCCGTCGCCGGTCCTGCTCGGCCCCATCGGCGTGCAGTCGATCTTCCATCCGGACGGCGAGCTGGCGGTCGCGCGGGCGGCCGCGGCGGAGGGCCTGCCGATGGTGCTGAGCACCGCCGCCTCCTACGGCATCGAGGAGGTGGCGGAGGCGAACGGGGACGGGCCGCGCTGGTACCAGCTGTACTGGCCGAAGGACCGGGAGCTCGCCGTCAGCTTCCTGGAGCGGGCGAAGGCGGCCGGCTACACCGCCCTCGTCGTCACGCTCGACACCTTCACGCTGGCGTGGCGTCCGCGCGACCTCGACCAGGCGTACCTGCCGTTCCTGCGCGGGATCGGCGTCGCGAACTACTTCAGCGACCCGGTCTTCCAGAAGGCCGTCGGCGGGCCGGTGACGGAGGCCAACCGCGACATGGCGATCCTGCACTGGGTCGCCAACTTCGGGAACCCCTCTCTGACCTGGGACGACCTGGCCTTCCTGCGCGAGCACTGGGACGGCCCCATCGCGCTCAAGGGCATCCAGCACCCCGACGACGCCCGCCAGGCCGTGGACGCCGGCATGGACGCCGTCATCGTCTCCAACCACGGCGGGCGCCAGGTGGACGGCGCCGTCGCCTCGCTGGACGCGCTCCCCGGCGTGGTCGACGCGGTCCGCGACCAGGCCACGGTCCTGTTCGACAGCGGGATCCGGACCGGAGCGGACATCGCCAAGGCGCTCGCCCTCGGCGCCAAGGCCGTCCTGGTGGCGCGCCCGTACGCGTACGGGCTGGCGCTGGGCGGCCAGGCCGGCGTCCAGCACGTGCTGCGCTGCCTCCAGGCCGAACTGGAACTGACCATGGCGCTGTCCGGCATCAAGCGTCCGGACGAGCTGAACCCGGAGATCCTCGTGCGCGCGTGACCGGCGCCCAGAGCCGAGGCCCCACCGGACTTTTGCAGGCGATTGCGGGTAGGGAGACGCGCATGCGCTGGCCCGATCATGTCATCTGGTGGCACGCCTACCCCCTCGGCTTCGTCGGCGCCGAACGCGCGGCCGCGACCGCCCCGGAACCGCGGCTGGGGCGGATCGGCGACTGGCTCGACCATCTCGTCGGGCTCGGCTGCAACGGGCTCGCGCTCGGCCCGGTGTTCGCGTCCGAGACCCACGGCTACGACACCGTCGACCACTTCCGGGTCGATCCCCGGCTCGGCGGCGAGGACGACCTGCGGCGCCTGATCGACGACGCGTCCCGGAAGGGGGTGCGCGTGCTGCTCGACGGTGTCTTCAACCACGTCGGGCGCGGGTTCGGGCCGTTCGCCGATGTCGCCGACAAGGGCGACGCCTCCCCGTACAGGAAGTGGTTCCATGCCGACCTGCGCACGTTCGAGGGGCACGACCACCTCGTGACCCTGAACCACACCGAACCCGAGGTCGCCGACTACGTCACTGAGGTCATGACCCACTGGCTGGAGCGCGGCATAGACGGATGGCGCCTCGACGCCGCCTACGCCGTTCCGCTGGAGTTCTGGCATACGGTCACAGACCGCGTGCGCGCGCGCTTCTCCGACGCCTGGTTCGTCGGCGAGGTCATCCACGGCGACTACGCGAGCCTTGTGCGGCAGAGCGGATTCGACTCCGTCACCCAGTACGAGCTGTGGAAGGCCATCTGGAGCTCACTGAACGACCGGAACTTCTTCGAACTGGCGCACGCCCTCGACCGCCACAACGGGATGCTGGCCACCTTCGCCCCGCAGACCTTCCTCGGCAACCACGACGTGACCCGCATCGCCACGCGGCTGACCGACCGCCGCGACCTGGCCCACGCGCTCGTGATCCTCATGACCGTCGGCGGCGTCCCGTCCATCTACGCGGGGGACGAGTTCGCCTTCGAAGGCGTCAAGGAGGAGCGCGAAGGCGGGGACGACGCCATCCGCCCAGAGTTCCCCCCGCTTCCCGGCGACGTTCCCGGTCACGGCGACGTCCACCACCGCCTCTACCAGGACCTGATCGGCGTGAGACGGCGCCACCCGTGGCTCGTCCGGGCGCAGACCACAGCGGAGACCTTGACCAACACGGCTTTCTCCTACACCGTGGGGGACGGCCAAGAGCGGCTGGGAGTCGTCCTCAACACGGGCGAAGAGCCCGCCAAGGTCGACCTGCCCGCCGCCGGCTGGACGTGCGCGGCCGGTGACGCGGCCTTCACCGCGGACGGCGCCGTCGTCCCGCCCGCCGGGTGGGCGATCGCCGAACCCTGACACGGTGGACCCCTGACACGGTGGACCCTGACATTTGTCATGGGTCATCCCTGCGATCCTCATGATCGTTTCCTGACGTCCGTGACTGCACGCCCGCCCGGCCGCCGGACAGCATGGATGCCATGAAGGCACCTGTGATCGAGGTACGCGACCTGGACCTGAACGAGGCCGTCCGCAACGTCTCGTTCACCGTGGCGCGGGGGGAGGTCTACGCGCTGCTGGGCCGCTACGGCTCCGGCAAGACGGCCCTCCTGGAGATCCTCGCGGGGCTGCGCCGCCCCACCGGCGGCGCCGTCCGGATCCGCGGCGCCGACCCCTACGCCGACCGGGACGCCGCGCGCGCCGGGGCCGTCTGGCGCGACGGCGGCCTCTTCCCCGGCCTGACCGTCGCCGAGGTGGTCGACACCTGGCGGCGCTGGACCCTCGACCCGCTCACCCGCGACCGGGCGCTGCGCCTGGCCCGCCTCACCCGCCTCGCCGACGTGCCGTTCGAGCGGCTGACCGCGGGGCAGCGGCGCCTGCTCGATCTGGCGCTGGCCCTGGTCGGACGGTCGGACGTGCTCGTCCTGGACGAGCCCACCGCCGGGCTCGACACCGCGGCGGCGCGCGAGGTGTGGTCGGTCCTGCGGACGCTGGCCGCGGACGGCGTCGCGGTGGTGGCCACGACCCGCGACCCGGACGAGGCGTGCCGCGCCGACCGCGTCGGCGTCCTGGACGAGGGCCGCCTGGTCACCGGGCGGGACGCCGCCCGCCTCCGCGCGGCCTGAGCCCCCGCAGCCCCTTGACGGCCGCATACGCTGGGCGCGTGCAGCCCAGGATCCCGCGCCCCACCGTCATCGCCGCGATCATCGTGGGGATGACGGTGCTGACGCTCGCGGGGTTCCTCCTGCCGGCGCTCTGGTACGAGACCGTCGACCGGCGGGACGCCGGACGCCTCCTCCTCGCCCTCGCCGGAGCCGGCGCCGCCTTCGCCCTCTACGCCCGCCTCCTCTGGCAGAACCTGATGCGCCGCACCGCCCCCGCGCACAGGCTCGGGCTCGCCGCGATCGCGGCGATCTGCTGGGCGCTGCCCCCGCTGCTCGGCACCGGGCAGGGCTGGGGCAACGCGCTCCTCGTCCCGGCCGGGCTGATCGCCGTCGTCCTCCCGGTGCGGGAGGCGATCGCCGTGACGGCGGCGGCGACCGTCCTGACCCCCGTCTACGGCGTCCTCCTCGGGCTCCCCGCGCTGACCGTCCTGTACGAGGTGACGGGCGTGCCGCTCGGCGCCTTCTCCGGGTACGTCACGGTCTGGCTGTTCCATGTGGTGCAGGAGCTCAGGGAGGCGCGCGCGGAACTGGCCCGGTCCGCGGTGGGGGAGGAGCGCCTCCGCTTCGCCCGCGACCTGCACGACGTCCTCGGCCACAGCCTCCAGGCCGTCGCGCTGCGCGCCGAGGTCGCCGAGCGGTTCCTCGAACGCGACGACGGCCGCGTCCGCAAGGAGCTCACCGAGATCCAGACGATGGCGCGGGACGCGGTGCGGGACGTGCGCGAGGTCGTCCGCGGCTACCGCGCCACGTCCCTGCGCACCGAGCTGGACGGCATGTCCGCCGTGCTGCGCGCCGCCGGGATCCGCTGCGAGCGCCCCGAGGTGTCGCCGGACCTGCCCGCCCACGTCCACGAACCGCTCGGCTGGGTCGCCCGCGAGGCCGCCACCAACGTCCTGCGGCACTCCAGCGCGACCTGGTGCGAGATCACCGTCCGGTCCGGCCGCGACGGCGTCCGGCTGGAGATCGTCAACGACGGCGCCGCGCGCCGCGCCGCCGGGGACGCCGGCAGCGGCCTGGCCGGGCTCGCCGAGCGGATCGCCGCCGCCGGCGGCGTCTTCCGGGCGGGCCCCGCGGGCGACGGGACGTTCCGGGTGACGGCCGCCGTCCCCGCGAAGGGAGACGCATGATCCGCGTGCTGCTGGCCGACGACCACCTCCTGATCAGGGAGGCGCTGGTCCTGCTCCTGGAGACCGAGGACGGCATCGAGGTCGCCGCCGACGTGGGGCGCGGCGATGAGGCCGTGGAGCGCGCGCTCGCCCTGAAACCGGACGTCGCCGTCCTCGACATCGACATGCCGGGCCTGGACGGCCTCGCCGCCGCCGAGCGCCTGTCCCGCGAGCTGCCCGGCTGCCGCCTGGTGATCGTGACCGCACACGGCCGCCCCGGCAACCTGCGCCGCGCCATGGCCGCCGGCGTCCGCGGCTTCCTCGGCAAGGACACCCCGGGCCGCCGGCTCGCCCAGGTCATCCGGCAGGTCGCGGAGGGCGCCCGCTACATCGACCCCCAGCTCGCCGCCGACGCCCTCGCCGCCGAGGAGTGCCCCCTCACCCCGCGCGAGCTCGACACCCTCCGCGCCGCCGCCGACGGCGCCCCCGTCTCCCGCATCGCCCGCACGCTCGGCCTGTCCGAGGGCACCGTCCGCAACTACCTGTCCGCCGCCGTCACCAAACTCGGCGCCGACAACCGCCACACCGCCGCCCGCACCGCAAGAGACTTGGGCTGGTTGTAGTTCATTGCATTTTTCTCCTCCTTCGGGCCTTGAAGGCCCTCCATCGTCGAAAAACGCGGGGCGATCGCTGGCATCGCTCCGGCTCGCTGTGCCTATGGCAGCGCCCTCCTCCTTCGGGCCTTGGCGGCCCTCCATCGTCGGGCACTGCGGGCGATCGCTGGCATCGCTCCGGCTCGCCTTGCGGCTCGCTGCGCGATCAGATTCTTGCTTCGCTCGAATCTGCCTTCGGACGCGATCGCGGCGCTTGAGGCGGTCGCGGGGTTGCGGCGGAAGCTGGGGGCGGCGAGTCCGGGTTCGGGCGAGGCCGGTCAACGGCGGGCCAGGACTAGGGAGCCTCGTTTTGTCACCGGGAGTGGGGTGTTCAGGTGGGTGGCGGCCTCGGTGGCCTGGGGGCGGGGGACCTGGCGGGCGATCAGGTAGTCGCGGACGGCGGCCTGGTCGGGGAGGGTGATCAGCGGGGCGTCCCAGCGCTCCACCTCGACCTCGCCGAAGACCTCGCCGACGCGGGTCGGGGCGTCCTCGGCGTCGAACGGGGTCGGCTCGGGGCGCCACACCGGCGCCAGTTCGGGGCTGTCCGTCCGGCAGATCGCGGTGGCCAGGAGGAGGCCGCCCGGGGCGAGGACGCGGCGGGCCTCGCGGAGCGCCAGCTCCGGGTCGTCCAGCAGGGGGAGCAGGTTCACGGCGACGGCTGCGTCGAACGTCGCGTCCCGGAACGGCAGGCGCAGCGCGTCGGCCCGCACGCGCGGCGCCGGATGGGCGGAGACGAGCTCGCCGGACACGTCCAGCCCCACGAGCCCGAACGGCGGCGGGTGGGGGAGGGCGTCGCTGAGGGCGCCCTCCCCGCAGCCGATGTCCAGCACGCGGGACGCGCCGGACCCGAGCAGCTTCGAGGCGATGTGGTCGTGCAGGCTCCGCGCCCCGATCAGGTACTTCCTGGTGACCCTGGCGGCGAGGCGGAAGCGTTCAGGGCCGGAGTCGTGGTCGGGTGAGAGGGCCATGCAGTGAGCATTCCCGGTGAGCCGCCCGGAAAGCGTCTTCAGGCGGTGACGCCTCCGTCGACGACCAGGTCGTGGCCGACCACGTGGGACGCGGCGTCCGAGGCAAGCCACAGGATGGTCTCGGCCACCTCCGCGGTGTCGGCGACGCGGCCGGACGGCGTGGCGCGCATCCGCTCCGCGCGCTCGGCGGGCGTCTCGCCGGGCAGGAGCGACATCGGCGTGTCCGTGGCGCCCGGGCTGACGGCGTTGACGCGGACGCCGTCGGCGACGTGGTCCAGGGCCGCGGTGCGGGTGAGGACGCTGACCGCCGCCTTGGACGCCGCGTAAGCCGCGAGGCCGGGGCGGCGCCCGTGCGCGCCGATGTTGGAGGAGACGTTGACGACCGCTCCGCCGCCGTGGGCGCGCATGTGGGCGATCTCGTGCTTCATGGACAGGAACACGCCGGTCAGGTTCACCGCCAGGACCTCGTCCCAGGCGGCCGTGTCGACGTCGGCGACGGGCCCGGCGGCGCCGAAGATCCCGGCGTTGTTGACGGCGACGTGGAGGGCGCCGTGGCGGCCCGCGACCGTCTCGACCATGCCGGCGGCCGAGGCCGGGTCGGTCACGTCAGCGACGACGTGGTCGGCCCGTTCCGGGCCGATCTCCTTCACGGCCTCGGCCAGCGCCGCCGCGTCGCGGCCGGCCAGGACGACGGTCGCGCCCTCGCGGGCGAAGGCGTGCGCGGTGGCGCGGCCGATGCCGCGCGCGCCGCCGGTGATGAGGACGATCTTGCCGTCGAATCGCATCGTCTGCACTCCTAAATATTAGATCGATCGGTCTCGAATAAGGGCCGAAAGAAGCCCCGCCGGACGGCGGGGCGGTGCCGGTCGGCGCCGGCCGTCGAGGGGGCGGTCAGGCGAGGAGGGCCGCGGCCTGCCGGGTCGCGTCGCGCAGGCGGTCGTCGTCGGGGGCGGCCCGGCCGAGGACGCGCATGCCCTGGAAGAGGACGAGCAGGAGCCGGGCCAGCGCGCGCGGGTCCCTGTCCGGGGGCAGCTCGCCCTGGGCTCGCGCGCGGGTCAGCGCCGTGGTGAGCGACGCCTCCAGGAAGGTCCAGCTCGACTCCACGAGCCGCGCCGCCTCGGGGTCGCGCGCGGCCAGTTCGACCGCGGTGTTCACCACGAGGCAGCCGCGCCGGGGCCGGCCGCGCGCCGACTCCTCGGCGTAGCGCTCGATCAGCTCCCGGACCGCGGGCAGCACCGGCCCGGGCTGCGACAGCGCCTCGGCGATCTTCGGGTCGGTGTCCCGGAGGTAGCGTTCGAGGGCCTTCAGGAACAGCTCGCGCTTGCCGCCGAACGTCGCGTAGACGCTGGCCCGGGCGATGCCGAGATGGGCCACGAGGTCGGCCATGGAGGTCGCCTCGTAGCCGCGCTCCCAGAACAGCTCCAGCGCGCGCTGCAGCGCGGCGTCCGGATCGAACTCCTTCGTCCGTGCCATGCGGACGACGGTAGAGGATTCAAGAACGAACGGTCAAGTATCAGGCCCGGGAAGCCGCCGGGACGGACGGACGGTCCAGGTCCATGACGTCCAGCACCGAGTCGTCGGCGGCGAGAGCCTCCACGACCGGTCCGCGGCGGGCGCCCCAGACCACGACGACGTGGCCGTGCTCGGGGACGTCCAGGATCCGCTTGCCGACCCGCACCCGGGCGACCTCGGCCGAGGCCCGCAGCCGCGCCTCGTTGACCCACTTGGCGCCCCACGGCAGCAGCCGGTTGGCGTTGCGCACCGTCCGGCCGGACCCGTACTTGAGCAGGTGGCGCCCCATCTCGCCGGACGAGCGGCGGGCCAGCGGCTCGGCGGGGGCCGAGCCGCCCGCGCCGCCCAGCTCCATCCACTCGCCGTCGCGGCGATGGAACGTCCAGCCCTCGATGAACGCGGAAGCGGGGTCCGCCCACTGGTAAAGGAACGTGACAACGGCGATGTCGCCGTCCTTGTCGAGTCCGAGCGGAAGGTAGTCCCGTCCTTCGGTGAAGTGGGCGGGAGCGGGGACGGGGAGGCCGTCCCGGAGGAGCCGCAGGCACTCCTCGTGCACCTCGTGGTCGTTCATGATGGGGGACCTCTGATCGTGCAGGCAGGGCAAAGGGCCCTCCCGCGAGAGGGCCCCACGTGGCATTCACTCTAGAGGTCCGGCTCGTCTGGTTTCACCCGTCTGGCGTACTCCCGACAGCCCTTTGCCATCCGTCCTTCATCTCGTGGTCGATCGCGGGCCCGCGGAAGGCGGACGCCCGCGCCGCGAGGACGGCGCACAGGGCCGCCAGCGGCAGCTCCACCCCCGCCGCCAAGGCGATCGCCACCGTCCGCTCCGCGCCGGGCGTGGCGGTCATCACGTCGAACCACGCGTCCACGGCCAGCAGCGCCCCCGCGGCGGCGGCGCACAGCCCGTGGCGCGGATCGCGGCGGACGAGCAGCAGACCGGTGCCGAGCAGCGCGGCGGCCTCCATCGCGTCCAGCCCCACCCAGGCCGCGGACCAGTTCGACACCACGGCCGTGGACGGCATGGTGGCGGCGAGCATCCACATCCAGGGCACCAGCGCGGCGGCGCCCCCGACGAACGCCCAGCCGAGCCGCCGGCTCCCCGCCGTCCGCCGGGCGGCGGGGGCGGGCGGCCCGGTGCGTCCGCGGCGCGGACGGCGCCGGGGGGCGATCCCGAGGCGGGACGAGGAGGGAGCGAGGCCGGGGACGGCGGCGACCATGGGGGACTCCTGGGGACGGGTGCGCATCCGCTTCCCGGATGCCTGACCAAAGCCTCGCCGGAATCCGCCTCAAGATCAGTAGCGCGTCCTTCCGATCCGGGGTGGCACTGGCTTCACCCCCGGCCCTGCATCCTGGTTCATGGCGGCGCCCGAAGTGGGGCAATACGGTTGCCCCATGGCAGCCCTCTCCGCGGTCCGGCACGTCCGCGTGCGCGCTCCGTGGTCGGCGGCGGCATGGCGCGACACGGTGTTCGTCGCCTCCGGGGTGCCGCTGCACCTCACCGGCTGGCTGATCCTCTGCTCCCTCTGGGCGTTCTGGACGCCCGTGAAGGTGACCTCGATCCTCCTGCTCCTCGCAGCGTCGGTCGTCGTGCTGCTGCTCGCGCTTCGCCCGCTGACCTCCTGGCAGCGGGAGCGGTGCTGGGCGATGCTCGGCCTCGACATCCCGCGGATGCCCGGCTTCGACGACGGGCGCCCCTGGGACGCGCTGCGCGACCTCCGCTCGCCCGAGCTGTGGCGGGTCCTCCAGTACCACCTGCTGGCCGGGCCGTTCCTCGCCGCCGGCGGGGTGGTCGTGATCGGGGCGTGGGCGGCCGGCCTCGCCCTCGCCACGTCCGCGACCTACGCGTGGGCGGTGCACCCCGGCGATCCGCTGGCCGGCCATCCCCAGCGCGTCGCCGTCCTCACCGCGGTCGGCGTGCTGCTCGTGGCGGCGGCGCCGTGGGCGGCGGCGGGCGTCCGGTACCTGGACGCCCGCGCCGCCGCCCGGCTGCTCGGCCCCGACCGCGCGAAGGAGCTGGAGCGGCGCGTCGAGGACCTGGCCGAGAAGCGCGCCAGCGTGGTGGACGCCGCCGACATCGAGCGCCGCCGCATCGAGCGCGACCTGCACGACGGCGCCCAGCAGCGGCTCGTCTCCCTCGCGCTCAACCTCGGGCTGGCGCGCGAGACGCTCACCGGCGTCCCGGACGACGCCATGCGCGTGATCGTGGAGGCGCACGAGGAGGCCAAGGCGGCGCTGACCGAGCTGCGCGACCTGATCCGCGGCCTGCACCCGGCCGTGCTGGAGGACCGCGGACTGGACGCCGCCCTGTCCGGCGTCGCCGCGCGGGTGCCGCTGCCGGTCCGGCTCCGCGTCGACATCGAGCCGCGCGCCTCCTCGACCGTCGAGGCCGTCGCCTACTTCGTCGTCTCCGAGGCCCTCACCAACGTGGTCAAGCACGCGCGCGCCGGCGAGGTGGACGTCAGCGTGGCCCGCAGCGGCGACGTGCTGCGGGTGACCGTCCGCGACGACGGCGAGGGCGGCGCCGACCCGTCCGCCGGGACCGGGCTGACCGGGCTCGCCCGCCGCGTCCGGTCCGTGGACGGTACCTTCCGGATCACCAGCCCCGCGGGGGGCCCGACCACCGTCACCGTGGAGCTGCCGTGCGCATTGTGATCGCCGAGGACTCGGTCCTGCTCCGGGCCGGGTTGATCAAGGTCCTGGAGACCTCCGGGTTCGCGGTCGCGGCGGCCGTCGGCGACGCCGAGGGGCTGCTCGCCGCCGTGCGCGAGCACCGGCCGGACGCGGCGATCGTGGACGTCCGCATGCCGCCCGGCTTCACCGACGAGGGCGTGCGCGCGGCGCTGGTGATGCGGCGGGAGACCCCCGGGACCGCCGTGCTGCTGCTGTCGCAGTACGTCGAGGAGCGGTACGCGGCGGACCTGCTGTCGACCAGCACCAGCGGGATCGGCTACCTGCTCAAGGACCGCGTCGCGGACGTCTCGGTGTTCCTGGACGCGCTGCGCCGGGTCGCGTCCGGCGGCACCGCCCTGGATCCGGAGGTCGTCTCCCAGCTGCTGCTGCGCCGGCACCGCGACCCGCTGGACCGGCTCACCCCGCGCGAGAAGGAGGTCCTCGCCGTCATGGCCGAGGGCCGCTCCAACGCGGGCATCGCCGCGGCGCTCGTGGTGAGCGAGAGCGCGGTCGCCAAGCACATCAACAGCATCTTCGCCAAGCTCGACCTCCCGCACGCCGAGGGCGACCACCGCCGCGTCCTCGCCGTGCTGCGCTTCCTGGACGGCGAGGCGTGAGGGCTCCGGCCGCCGAGGCCCCGCCCGCCCCTCCGGACCGGCCGAGGCGGCGCGGCGTCTGGATCGCGCTGGCGATCGCGACGGCGCTGGTCGTGGTCGCGCCGGCCGGGGCGGGCCTCACCGGGTTCTTCCGGGCCGCCGAGCGGACGTCGACGTCCATGACCCCCTACCGGCAGCCGGTGCGGGAGGTGCGGCTGGACGTGGACGACGCCGAGGTCTCGGTCTGGCCGGGCTCGGACGGCGGGGCGCGCGTCTACAAGGATCTCCGCTGGGGGCTGACCAGGCCCGAGTTCACCGAGTCGCTGGTGGACGGCGTGCTGTTCGTCACGTTCCGCTGCCAGGGACCCGAGCGGCTGGGCGCGGGGTGCAGGGCGGACATCGACGTCCAGGTCCCGGCCGGGGCGCGCGTGTCGGCGGTCGCCGGCTCCGGGCGGATCGACGTGCGGGGGATCACCGGCGACCTCGACCTGCGCACCGGGTCCGGGGAGATCGCCGTCGCCGGCGCGCGCGGCGGGCTGCGGCTGCTGGCGAGGTCCGGCACGATCACCGGCCGCGCGCTCGCCTCGCCGAACACGCAGGCCGACGTGTCGTCCGGCACCCTCGACCTCCGCTACGCCGAGCCCCCGGACTCGGTCGACGCCTCCGCCCGCTCCGGGACCGTGAAGATCATCGTCCCGGCGGGCTCGCGCTACCGGGTCGCCGGGTGGAGGGGCGCCGGCGACGTCCACCTCAACCCGGCCCTCTACGACGACCGCTCGCCCCGCCGGATCTCCGTCCGCAGCGGCTCGGGCGGCACCTACCTCGACTACCGCGACGACTAGGGCGCTGACCAGGGCGCTGACTAGGGCGAACGCCGTGACCCGAAGCGACGGGCGTCACACCGGGCGGAGTTGCGTCATCGGTGTGGAGCCGGTTAACTGCTGACATGCCTTCCGTACGCCCGTGCCGTGAGCACCGCCCGCCGATGCGGCGGGCCCTTCGGCGTACGTGTTGCCGGCGAATGTGTGACCGCTGAGGGCCCCCGCCTGAGTCTCGCGCCCCGAAGCGAGCGACCTCCGACCCCCTGAGTCGCGCATGTCTTTCGAACGCCACCTGCTGAGCCACACGCCGTACCCGCCCGGTCTCTCCTGACCGCGCCGCGTCGTCCCGGCAAACCCTGATCGCCGCGCGCTGACGACCCGCGCCGTGTGATCGCCGTCCCGTCCTGAAACGCCGCCGCCCGTGCGGCGGCCCCTGTCCGCATGGATGATTTCCTGTGATTCAGATCGAAAAACTTCGCAAGGTCTACCGCGGTCGCGGCCGCGAGGTGACCGCCGTCGACGGCGTCGACCTGACCGTCGCCGAGGGCGAGGTCTTCGGCGTGCTCGGCCGCAGCGGCGCGGGCAAGAGCACCCTGCTGCGCTGCGTCAACCTGCTGGAGCGCCCGGACGAGGGCCGCGTCGTGGTCGGCGGCCGCGACCTGCTCGCGCTGCGCGGCGGGGAGCTGCGCCGGGCGCGCCAGGGCATCGGCATGATCCACCAGCATTTCGGCCTGCTCGGCAGCAGGACCGTCGCCGGGAACGTCGCGTTCCCGCTGGAGGTCATGGGCGTCCCGCGCGCCGAGCGGGCCGGGCGCGTCGCCGAGCTGCTCGACCTGGTCGGGCTCACCGAGCACGCGAAGGCGTACCCGGCGCGGATCTCCGGCGGGCAGAAGCAGCGCGTCGGCATCGCCCGCGCGCTCGCGGGACGGCCGAAGGTGCTGCTGTCGGACGAGGCGACCTCCGCGCTCGACCCGGAGACGACCGCCTCCATCCTGGAGCTGCTGCGCGACCTCAACCGCCGGCTCGGCCTCACGATCCTGCTGATCACCCACGAGATGGAGGTGGTCAAGCGCATCTGCGACTCGGCCGCCGTCATGCGGGAGGGCCGGTTCACCGAGTCGGGGCCGGTGCCCGAGCTGCTCGCCCGGCCGGGCTCGGAGCTGGCGCGCGGCCTGTTCCCGCTGCCGCCCGCCGAGCCCCGCGACGGCACGACCCTGGTCGAGGTCACCTTCACCGGCGGCGCCACCGACGAGCCGTTCGTCTCGGCGCTGGCCCGCAAGTACGCGCTCGACGTCAACATCCTCGGCGGCGCCGTGGAGACCGTCGGCGGCGAGCGGGTCGGCCGGCTCCAGCTCGAACTGCCCGGCGACCCGGCGCAGAACGCCGCGCAGCTGGCGTTCCTCCGCGAGTCCGGCCTGGCCGTGGAGGTCGGGAACGCCGGGCACGCCGACAGTCCCGCGCAGGTCAGCAGCCCCGTACAGGAGGACGCACGATGAGCTGGGACGAGGTCATGCCGCTGCTGGGGCCCGCCACCCGCGAGACCCTCTACATGACCGGCGTCGCGACGCTGTTCACCGCCTTCCTCGGGCTGCTGCTCGGGGTGCTGCTGGTGATCACCGAACGGGACGGGCTGCTGCCCGCGCCGCCGGTCAACGCCGTGCTCGGCGTCGTCGTCAACATCGGGCGGTCGCTGCCCTTCCTGATCCTGATGGTGGCGATCATCCCGTTCACCCGGGTGGTCGTCGGCACCAGCATCGGCAACGCCGCCGCGATCGTCCCGCTGACCGTCGGCGCCATCCCGTTCTACGCCCGGCTCGTCGAGATCGCGCTCCGCGAGGTCGACCCGGGCGTGCTCGCCGCGGCGCAGGCGATGGGCGCCACCCGCCGCGAGATCGTCGGCAAGGTCCTGCTGCGCGAGGCGCGGCCGGGCCTGGTGTCCGGGCTGACCGTCACCGTCATCGCGCTCATCGGCTACACGGCCATGGCCGGGACGGTCGGCGGCGGCGGGCTCGGCAACCTCGCCGTCGTCTACGGCTACGAGCGCTTCGAGACCAAGGTCATGGTCTCCACCGTGGCGCTGCTGATCGTACTGGTCCTGGCCGTCCAGGCCGCGGGGGACCTCACCGCCCGCCGCCTCACCCGCAGATGACGCACCGACCCCCTCTTTCCGCAGAGATTCCGGTACCGCACAGAAAGGCACTCCTCGTGCTTCGCAAGTTCACCGCCGCGCTGGCCTCCGTCGCCCTCCTCGCCGGCCTCACCGCCTGCGGCTCGTCCTCGGCGTCCGACGACCCGGACGCCCCGCTGAAGGTCGCGGTCAACCCCGTCCCGCACGGCGACATCCTCAAGTACGTGAAGGACGAGCTGGCGGGCAAGGCCGGCCTCAAGCTCGAGATCGTCACCTTCAGCGACTACCAGCAGCCGAACACCGCGCTGAAGGAGAAGCAGGTCACGGCGAACTACTTCCAGCACGTGCCGTTCATGGAGGAGTTCGAGAAGAAGTCGGGGACGAAGCTGGCGTTCGTCGCTCCGGTGCACCTCGAACCCCTCGGCGTGTACTCCGAGAAGGTGAAGGGCCTGCAGGAGGTTCCGCAGGGCGCGACCGTCGCCGTGCCGAACGACCCGGCCAACGAGGGGCGCGCGCTGAAGCTGCTCGCCGACAACGGCCTGATCACGCTGAAGCAGGGCGCGCCGACCAGCGCGACCGAGCGGGACGTCGCGACCAACCCCAAGGGCCTGAAGTTCAAGCCGCTCAAGGCCGCGCAGCTGCCCCGCTCGCTGGAGGACGTCGACCTCTCGGTGATCAACGGCAACTACGCCATCGAGGCCGGCCTGGCCCCGAACAAGGACGCGCTCGTCGCGGAGAAGGCCGAGGGCAACCCCTACGCCAACGGCATCGTCACGCTGCCGGAGGACAAGGACGACCCCCGCGTGAAGAAGCTCGTCCAGCTGCTGCAGGGCCCCGAGGTGAAGAAGTTCGTCGAGGACAAGTACAAGGGGTCGGTGCTGATCGCCTCCTGATCCCGGGCCCGTCCCCCGAACCGCGGAAAGCGGCGCGGTTTGTCCGCCGGTCCTGATAGGACATGTGCCGAAGATCAGGTGAAGGGGACCCATGGGCGTATATGAGCACCTTGAGGAGTACGTCGGCCTGCCGGTGGCCACGTTCAACGAGGACACCGGCACCGAGGAGGAAGAGGACGACGGCCGCGGCGCCGGCGCCGACCCCCTCACCGGCCAGGACTTCCCGCCCGCGGGCGAGGCCGCCTGGTTCGTCGGGACCTCCTTCGACGAGGAGCCGTTCGACGCTGTCTTCCGGCGGTTCCTCGACACGATCGACACCACCGAGGTGACGGCGCTCATCATCGGCTACTGGGGCGCGTCCTACGAGTCCGACGACTTCCCCGACCCGGTGGCGCTCCTGACCGGGGCCGCCGCGTCGTTCCCGAAGCTGCGGGCGCTGTTCCTCGGGGACATCACCGGCGAGGAGGCGGAGATCTCCTGGATCGAGCACGCCGACATCACGCCCCTGTTCGCCGCGTTCCCCGACCTCGAACGCTTCGAGGTGCGCGGCGCGCAGGGGCTCGTCCTCGACCCGGTCAAGAGCGAGAAGCTGAAGGTGCTGCGCTTCGAGTCGGGCGGGCTGCCCGCCCGGATCGTCCGCGCCGTGGGGGCGAGCGACCTGCCGAACCTCGAGCACCTCGACCTGTGGCTCGGCGAGGAGAACTACGGCGGCGACGCCACCGTCTCCGACCTCGCGCCGTTCCTGTCCGGCGAGCGGCTGCCGAACCTGCGCCACCTCGGCCTGGAGGACAGCGAGATCCAGGACGAGATCGCGGCCGCGGTCGCCGGCGCGCCGATCGTCGCGCGGCTGGAGTCGCTGAGCCTCGCGATGGGCGTCCTGACCGACCAGGGCGCCGAGGCGCTGCTGGCCGGCCAGCCGCTGACCCACCTGCGCAAGCTGGACCTGCACCACCACTTCCTGTCCGACGCGATGGTCGAGCGGGTGCGGGCGGCGCTGCCCGGCGTCGAGGTCGACCTCGACGACCAGGAGAAGCCGGACGGCGACTGGCACTACATCGCGGTGTCGGAATGATCGAGGAGCGCCTCTCCACCTTCGCGGGCCTGCCCGTCCACACCTTCGACGGCGAGCCGGACGGCCCGCTGCCGGAGCCGGACGAGGTGGCCTGGGGCGTCTACCACCGCGTCCTGGACAACGGCGCGTGGGGCGCGGACGTCCCCGAGAACCTCGGCCTCTTCCTGGAGACGGTCGACACCGCCCAGGTCACCCACCTGGTCATCGGCTTCTGGGGGTTCGACCGCGAGGAATTCGACCCGGTGCGGTGGCTGGTGGACAACGCCGGCCGGCTCCCCCGCCTGCGGGGGGTCTTCCTCGGGGACGTCCTCGACTGGGAAGTGCACATCTCCTGGATCCAGAACGGCGACATCTCGCCCGTGTTCGAGGCCTATCCGGGGCTGGAGCACTTCGAGATCCGCGGTGCCTCCGACCTGCGCTTCGAGCCGCCGCGCCTGGAGCGGCTGAAGGTGCTGCGGATCGAGTCGGGCGGCCTTCCGGCCGAGGTCGTGCGAGCGGTCGCGAGCAGTGACCTGCCCGCGCTGGAGCACCTGGACCTCTGGATCGGCTCGGAGCAGTACGGCGGGACGTCCTCGCCCGAGGACTACGCGCCCTTCCTCACCGGTGAGCGGTTCCCGGCCCTGAAGCACCTGGGTTTGGAGAACGGCCCGTTCCAGGACGAGCTGGCCGAGGCCCTGGCGAGCGCCCCGGTCGTCGCCCGGCTGGAGTCGCTCAGCCTGGCGATGGGGATGCTGTCCGACCGGGGAGCGGAGGCGCTGCTGGCCGGGCAGCCCCTCACCCACCTGCGCAGCCTCGACCTGCACTACGCCTTCCTGAGCGAGCCGATGCTGGAGCGGATCGAGGCGGCACTGCCGGGCGTCGAACTCGATCTCGAGGACGCGCTCGGCGAGGCGTCGTGGGCGGGCCAGGAATGGGTCTTCAGCGAGAACTACGTCGCGGTGGCGGAATGACGGCGGTGGCGCGATGACGCTCGCGGTGGTCGGCACGCCCGGCGACCGGCGTCCCGCGCTGTTCGCCGCGGCGTGCCGGTCCGCCGGGCTGCCCGAGCCGCGGCTCGTCCCCTGGACCGACGTGCTGCGCGGCGTCCCGCTGCCCTTCGCGGCGGGCGAGATGGTCCGCGTCGACTCGCCGGGGGAGGACGCCGAGGCCGACGCGCTGCTGCGCGGGCCCGGCGCGCCCGCGCGGGTGGGCGGCGGTGCGCGCTGGCACCGGACGTTCACGGCGGCCCTGCGGCGGCTGGCGGAGGCGGCCTCGGCGTCCGGCGCCCGCCTCCTCGGCGAGGTCGAGGAGATCGCGGTCATGTTCGACAAGCGGCTCTCCCACGCCCGCCTGCTCGCCGCGGGAGTGCCCGTCCCGGCCGCGCTGCCGGAGGTCGACGGATACGCCTCGCTCCGCGCCCGGATGACCGAGGCGGGCGAGCGGCGGGTGTTCGTGAAGCCGGCGCACGGCTCGTCCGCCTCCGGGGTGGTCGCGCTCCAGACGGCGCCGGGCCGCGTGCGTGCCGTGACGTCGGCGTCCCTGGAGGGCGACCGGCTGGTCAACTCGCTGCGCGTCCGCTCGTACGAGACCGAGGACGAGGTCGCCGCGCTGATCGACCGGCTCGCCCCGGACGGCCTGCACGTGGAGCGCTGGCTGCCGAAGGCGACGATCGGCGGGCGCGTGTTCGACCTGCGGGTCGTCGTCATCGGCGGCGAACCCACGCACGCCGTCGTCCGGACCAGCAGGACCCCGATGACGAACCTGCACCTGGGCGGTGCCAGGGGAGACCTGGGGGCGGTGCGGCGCGCGCTTGGAGAGGACGGCTGGAACCGGGCCCTCGACGTGTGCGCGCGGGCCGCCGCCTGCTTCCCGGGCAGCCCCATGGTCGGCGTCGACCTGCTCGTGGGGTTCGGGTTGAAGCGGTTCGCGGTCTGCGAGGTGAACGCCTTCGGCGACCTGCTGCCAGGGCTGACCGGGCTCCCCGGGACTTCCGCCGAGGGCCTGGACACCTACGGCGCCCAGGTCCGGGCGGTGTTGAGCGCGTGCACGACATGAACGAGGTCATCGGCGGCCACGACGTGCTGCTGGTGACCCTCGACACGCTGCGGTACGACGTGGCCGCCGAACTGGCCGCGGCGGGGGAGACCCCCACGCTGGCCGCGCTGCTCCCGGAAGGCCGCTGGGAGCGCCGCCACACGCCCGGCAGTTTCACCTACGCCGCGCACGCGGCGATGCTGGCCGGCTTCCTGCCGACGCCCGCATCGCCCGGCCCGCATCCGCGCCTGTTCGCCGGCGCCTTCGCGGGCAGCGAGACCACCGCCGCAGGCACGTGGACGTTCGACGCCGCCGACCTGCCGGCGGGCCTCGCCGCCGCGGGCTACCACACGGTCTGCGTGGGCGGCGTCGGGTTCTTCAACAAGCTGACGCCGCTCGGGTCGGCGCTGCCGTCGCTCTTCGCCGAGAGCCACTGGGAGCGCGGGTTCGGCGTGACCGACCCGGAGTCGCTGCCCAACCAGATCGACCGGATCGCCGAGGTCATGGCGCGTCTGCCTGCCGGACGGCGCCTGTTCCTGCTGCTGAACGTCGCGTCCTTGCACCAGCCCAACTGGTTCTATCTGGACGGCGCCGCACCTTCGGACGGGGATACGCGTGCGAGCCACGCCGCCGCGCTCCGGCATGTGGACGCCCACATCGGCAGGCTGTTCGGCTTGATGCGCCGGCCGTGCTTCGTCATCGTCTGCTCCGACCACGGGACGGCGTACGGCGAGGACGGCCACACGGGCCACCGCATCGGCCACGAGGTCGTCTGGACCGTTCCGTACGGGGAGTTCGTTCTGCCGTGAACCTGAACGCCGTGAACCCATATCAGGCGTACGTGTACGCCTATCCGCACAAGACCGCCTACCGTCCGCTGCGCCCCGAGCCCGCGCTGCGGGACGTGTGGGCGGACGAGCCGCTCGACGCGCTCTTCCTGTACTTGCACGTGCCGTTCTGCGAGATGAGGTGCGGCTTCTGCAACCTCTTCACCCGCACCGGCGCGCCGGAGGAACTGACCGGCGCCTACCTGGACGCGCTCGACCGGCAGGCCACCGCCGTCCTGGACGCCCTGGACGGGCCCGCCTTCGCCACCGCGGCGTTCGGCGGGGGGACGCCGACCTACTTCACCGCGTCCGAGCTGGAACGGCTCTGCGGCATCGCCGGACGGTTCCCCGGGTTCGGCTCGATCCCGCTGGGCGTGGAGACGTCCCCGGCGACCGCCACCACCGACCGGCTGACCGTCCTCGCCGAACACGGGACCACCCGCGTCTCCATCGGCGTGCAGAGCTTCCTGGACGAGGAGGCGCGCGCGGCCGTCCGGCCGCAGAAGCGCGCCGAAGTGGAGGCCGCGCTGGACCGCATCCGCGCCGTGGGGTTCCCTGTCCTGAACATCGACCTCATCTACGGCATCGACGGCCAGACACCCGCGACGTGGACGCACTCCCTGGACGCCGCTCTCGCGTGGCGCCCGGAGGAGATCTACCTGTACCCGCTCTACGTCCGCCCGCTGACCGGCCTCGGCCGCCGTGCCCAGGACTGGGACGACCAGCGCCTCACCCTCTACCGGCTCGGCCGCGACCACCTTCTCGGCGAGGGCTACGAGCAGGTGTCGATGCGGATGTTCCGGCTGCCGTCGTCCGGTGCGGGCGGCACGGAGTACTGCTGCCAGACGGACGGCATGGTCGGTCTAGGCTGCGGGGCGCGCTCCTACACCTCCCGCCTCCACTACTCGTTCGAGTACGCCGTCGGAGCCGGGCAGGTGCGCTCCATCATCGACGACTACGTGCGCGAGTCCGACTTCACCACCGCCCGCGTCGGCTTCGCGCTGGACGACGACGAACGCCGCCGGCGGCATCTCGTCCAGTCCCTTCTGCAAGCGAGCGGCGTCGACCTGGACGCCTACCGCGCGCGCTTCGGGAGCGACCCGATGGACGACTTCCCCGCCGATCTGAAGTCCTTCGCCGATCGCGGATGGCTGGAGACCACCGAGGACGCCGTTCGACTCACCCCTGAAGGGCTCGCCTACTCCGACGCCATAGGCCCGGCCCTGTTCTCGTCCCCTGTCCGGGACCTGATGGCCTCCTACGAGGCGCGGTGATGGACCATCTGACGATCCTCTACCGGGGGCCGCTCGCCAGCTGCGACTACGACTGCCCTTACTGCCCGTTCGCCAAGCGCCGTGACACGCCCGAGCAGCTCCGCGCCGACCGCGCCGCGCTCGAACGCTTCACGGAGTGGGTGGCCCACCGCGACCACCGCGTCTCGGTCCTCTTCACGCCGTGGGGCGAGGGGCTCGTCCGCTCCTGGTACCGGCGCGCCCTGACCGACCTGAGCCACCTCCCGCACGTGGAGCGGGTCGCGATCCAGACGAACCTCAGCCACCGCGTGTCGTGGACGGCCGACGCCGACCTCACCCGGCTGGCGCTGTGGGCGACCTACCATCCCGGCCAGGTGCCCTACGAGCGGTTCCTCGGCAAATGCCTGGACCTGGCGTCGCGCGGTGTCCGCTTCAGCGTCGGGATCGTCGGCCGGCCGGAGCATCTCGACGCCGCCCGCCGGCTCCGCGCGGACCTTCCCGACACCACCTATCTCTGGGTCAACGCCGCCGAAGGTCGCGTCTACGACGATGCCGAGGCCGCCTCCTGGACCGACATCGATCCGCTGTTCCCCGTGAGCCGCCGCCCGCACGCGAGCCGCGGCCTCCCCTGCCGGACGGGGGACACGGTCGTGTCGGTGGACGGCGACGGAACGGTCCGGCGCTGCCACTTCGTCCCGTCCGTGCTGGGCAACCTCTACGACGGCTCGTTCCAGGACGCCCTGGCACCGCGCCCTTGCCCGCTCGACATGTGCGACTGCCACATCGGCTACGTCCACCTCGAACCGCTCGGCCTCTACGACACCTTCGCCGGCGGCGTCCTCGAACGCATCCCCGCCCTGCTCGGCCAGGCTCCCTGAACGGGCGGCGTCCCCTGGTGACTGGGGAAGTGAGACCAGGGGACGCCGGCCAGACCGGACACTCCGGTCGCCTACAGGCTCAGGTCTGCTTCTCGGGGTGGTAGTCGGCCTCGTCCACGCCGAACGTCCACGCGACGCCCGCGCGCGCCGTGCGAGTGTCGGGCGGGACCCGCAGGTAGTAGGTGCGGTGCGTGCCGTCCGGCTCGGGCGTGGAGTTGACCACCTCCACCATGACCACCGGTTCGTCGCCCGGCAGGTCGATCGACCACAGGACGCCCGTCTCGTCGCGGTGCCGGGGACGTGCGCCGGTCTCGGCCAGGTACCGGTCGTAACCGAAGATCTCCAGCATCACGCGGCGCAGCTCGGCGTTCTGCTCGGCGGAGATGCGGTCGGGCGTCAGGTCGGTGAGCGACTCGACGAAATCGGGCGGGATCGGCATGCCGCGCCAGGCGTGCAGGGCGAATCCGTCCGGGTAGGCGAGGGCGGGACCGTCGCCGCGGTGCAGCCGGCCGGGCTCGTCGCGGTACAGCTCACTAGCCCGCTCGGAGAGGATCACCAGCCGCTCGTAGGGCCACCACCAGCCGGCCGACCGGGCGACCTCCGCCAGCCCGGTCAGCGGGCCGTCGAGCCGTCCGAGCGACTCGAACAACGCCAGCCACGGCGCGTCGTGCTGGCCCAGGACGGCGTCGAGCGTGGCCGCGCGCAGCAGCGACTCGGCCGCGTCCTCCTCCGGGGTGGACCGCTCGTTGCCCGCCGCCATCGACCGGCCGTGCGCCCGCTCGCCGACCGCCCCGCGCACGCGCGTCACCAGCGCCTGCACCTGGTCCCACAGCAGCCCGCCCGTCTCGGCCCACGTGCGCGGCCACTGCTCCGGCCCCTGTTCGGAGCAGGCCGCCGCACGTTCGGCTTCCCAGGGCCGGGTGCGCACGTCCGTCAGGACGCTCCGCCCCGCCGCGTCGGCGCCCAGGTCGGCGCGGGCCTGCTGGAGCAGGTCGTCAAGCCCTGCCTTCTCCAACGCCTCGCCATGCCCCGCGAGGACGGCCGCCGCGACGGCGCCCCGCATGGGGGAGGGCACCCACAGGTACCGCTCGGGGGCCTCCAGCCCCGCGGCGGCGTAGGCGGCGGCCACGCCCGCCTCGGCGCGGGCACGGTCGGCGGGACCGGTGGCGAACGCCGCCGCCTGCCAGTCGCCGACCACGTAGTGGGTCTCGCGTACCGTTCCGGTGTGCATCGATCCGGTGAGCATCGTCCCGCCCCTCAGTCGGCCACGACGCGGACCGCGCCGGGCACGTACTCGCGCTGGCGGATGACCCGGTACCAGCCCTTGGGCAGCGTGATCGCCGCGTGCTCCTCGTGCACCAGCCGCCCGCCGGACGGCAGGTGCAGGTGGTCCGGGACGAGCGGGTCGGGGGTGCGCAGCAGCGTGCCGGGCGCGGCGAGGGCGTGCGCGTGCCCGGTGGCCTCACCGCGGGCCAGCACCATGCGCCCCCGGCCGTCGCGCGGGGACGGCGGCAGCTCGCGGACGGCCTGCGGAACCGATTCCTCGGGCACGGGCAGGATCAGGACGTCTCCCTGTCGGAACATGCCGCGAACGTAACGTCCCCCACCGACAAAACCGCCCTGGCCGCTCCCGGGTCAGAAGCCGCGGGTCCGGCGGGCCGCCGGGCGGGCCCAGCGGCCCGACGCGCTCAGGCCGACGTGCTGGAACGCGCGGACGAGTTCGCCGCCGAGGTTCACGCCGGCGCCGAGCGCGAGCGCCACGGAGATCGCTCCGATGAGGCTGAGCACGCCCGCCTGCGGCGAACCGGTGTTGAGCTCGACCATGCCGCGGTAGAGCGCCGTCCCCGGCAGCAGCGGGCCGATGGCGGGGACCACGAACGGCATGACGGGCGCCCCGTGCCTGCGGGCGAGCCAGCTCGCCATGACACCGACGAGGGTCGCCGCCACGGCGGCGGCCAGGACGGGTGGAACGTGCCATCCGCGGCCCAGGACGTACAGGACCCAGATCATCGCGCCGCCGAGGGCGACCGTGGTCAGCACGTCGCGCGGGGCGGCGAGGGACACCGCGAACGTCAGCGAGATGGCGGCGGCGGCCAGGACGGCGATGGGCTTCAGGTTCGCCGAGGGGGTGGGCAGGTGCACCACGTCGATCGGCACGCCCATGTTCACCGCGAGGTAGACCACGGCGCCCAGCCCGGCCACGATCGCCGCGATCATGAAGAAGACCTCCAGGACCCGCGCCCCGGCGCTGACCAGGTCTCCGGTGATGCCGTCCTGGATGCTCGCCACCAGCGGGCGTCCCGGGAGCAGCGCCAGGATCGAGCCGGTGACGATCGTCGCGGCCTGGCCCGGATTGCCCAGGGCCACCACCCCCGCGGCCGCCGCCGCGCCTATCGCGGCGGCCACCGACAGCTGGAAGAACTCCGCGATGCCCCGGCGCGCCAGCGCGGCGGCCGTGCGGTCGCCCAGCATCGTGGCGACGAACGCCGTGGTCGCCACCAGCGGCCCGCCGCCGGACAGCACGCTGCCCGACGCGGCGATGAGCCCGAGCGACACGACCAGCAGCCAGGTCGGGTACGGAGGGCGGCCCCTCTTGATCTCCGCGAGCCGCTTGTGGGCCTCCTCCAGTTCGAGCATGCCGATGGACGCGTCCTGGACGAGCTGGTGCAGCGCGGTGAGCCGCCAGTAGGCCGGAGTCCGCCGCCGGATGGCGCGCGCGCCCGTCATCGGCGCCGCGCCCCCTCCCGGGTGCGCCGAGACCAGGATGCTGGTCAGCGTGACCTGCACCTCGCAGCGGGGGAGTTCGTAGGCCACGGCCAGACCGAGCATCGCCTCGTTGACGCGCTCGGTGGTCTCGCCACTGGCCAGGAGGAGCTCGCCCACGCGCAGCACCAGGTCGACGACGCGCGCGTCGACGACCTCGCTCGGCTCGTCCTCCGGCGCCTCGGGGGGCGTGGTGTCCATCAGGACCTGCCATGTCCGCCGCAAGCGATCAGCCGCGCCCATTCCCCCCAGGTGTCCCTTCCCGCCCATGAACCGATCTTGACTGGCAGGCTACCCACCTGCCCGGCGTCCCCAATCCGTGGCCTGCGTCCCACCCTTCTCACAAAGGTCGATCGCCTGCGTTGGCGCTCGCCGGTATATGCGGTGCGCCGGGCGGTGGTGGCCGGCGTCGTTCTCCGGGGCGGCCGACCGGTGGCCGCAGTTCAGGACATCAGGTGACGAATCTCACGACCAAACCCGCGGCACCGGATGCCCCCGCGACTTCGGCCACCAAGCAGGAGAACAGGCCGGGCCTGCCGCCATAGCCCTCTAGGCGGACGCGCCGGGGCTTGGCCCGGTCGTACCGTTTTCCACAGAACGCGGTTCTGGTGCGGGGGCCTCTGCGGCACTGGTACCAAGGACGCATGAGCTCTTCGGACGGTCTGCGGGACGAGGCCGAGCGGTGCCTGCGCGCCCTCGCCGGTGACCACGCGCGGCTGCGCGACGACCAGTGGACGGCGATCAGCGCGCTCGTCGTCGAGCGGCGGCGCGCCCTCGTCGTCCAGCGGACCGGCTGGGGCAAGTCCGCCGTCTACTTCGTGGCGACCCGGCTGCTGCGCGAGCGCGGCGCCGGCCCGACCGTGATCGTCTCGCCGCTGCTGGCGCTGATGCGCAACCAGATCGAGGCCGCCGACCGGGCGGGCATCCGCGCCCGCACGATCAACTCGTCCAACACCGGCGACTGGGACCAGGTCTTCGCCGAGGTCGAGGAGGGCGCGGTCGACGTCCTGCTGGTGAGCCCCGAGCGGCTCAACAACCCCGACTTCCGCGATCTCGTCCTGCCGAAGCTCGCCGCCGGGGCCGGGCTGGTCGTGGTCGACGAGGCGCACTGCATCTCCGACTGGGGCCACGACTTCCGCCCCGACTACCGGCGGCTGCGCACCCTGCTGGCCGACCTGCCGCCCGGCATCCCGGTGCTCGCCACCACCGCGACGGCCAACGCCCGCGTCACCAAGGACGTCGCCGAGCAGCTCGCCGGCGACGACGCCCTGGTCCTGCGCGGCCCCCTCGAACGCGACTCGCTGCACCTCGCCGTGGTGGACCTCCCCTCCGCCGAGCAGCGCGTCGCCTGGCTGGGCGAGCACCTCGGCGACCTCCCGGGCTCCGGCATCATCTACACCCTCACCGTCGCCGCGGCCCACGAGATCACCGGCTGGCTCCGCGACCGCGGATACGAGGTGGCCGCCTACTCCGGCCAGACCGAGCAGGCCGAACGCCTCCAGGCCGAGCGGGACCTCCACGACAACAAGCTCAAGGCCCTCGTCGCCACCAGCGCCCTCGGCATGGGCTTCGACAAACCCGACCTCGGCTTCATCGTCCACGTCGGCGCCCCGCAGTCCCCGGTGGCCTACTACCAGCAGATCGGCCGGGCCGGCCGCGGCGTCGACCGCGCCGAGGTGATCCTGCTCCCCGGCCGCGAGGACCGCGACATCTGGGCCTACTTCGCAAGCCTGGCCTTCCCTCCGGAGCACATCGTCCGCAGCACGCTGGACGTCCTTGACATGGCCGACCGCCCGCTCTCCACCACGGCCCTGGAGCCGATGGTCGACCTCAACCGGGCCCGTCTGGAGATGATGCTCAAGGTCCTCGACGTGGACGGCGCCGCCCGCCGCGTCAAGGGCGGCTGGACGTCCACGGGCGAACCCTGGTCCTACGACCGCGAGCGCTACGAGCGCGTCACCGCCGAGCGCCGCCGCGAGCAGCAGGCGATGCTCGACTACATCGCCACCACCGGCTGCCGCGAGGAGTTCCTGCGCAGCCAGCTGGACGACCCCGCCGCCGCGCCCTGCGGCCGCTGCGACAACTGCACGGGCCGCCACTGGCCCACCGAGGTCACCCAGGAGAGCACGACCCAGGCCCGCGACCGCCTGCACCGCCCCGGCGTCGACATCGCCCCCCGCCGCATGTGGCCGACGGGCGTCAAGGACGACCTGGGCGTCTCCGGCCGCATCAAGCCCGAACTCCAGGCCGAGACGGGCCGCGCCCTCGGCCGCCTCACCGACATCGGCTGGGGCAACCGCCTGCGCGACCTGTTCGCCGCCGACGACACCGACGTCCCGGCCGACCTGGTGGACGCCGTCGTGAAGGTCCTCGCCGCCTGGGACTGGACGACCCGCCCCACCGGCGTCGTCACGATCGGCTCCCGCTCCCGCCCCCGCCTGGTCACGACGTTCGGCCGGCGCATCGCCCAGATCGGCCGCCTGCCCTACCTGGGCGAACTGACCCCCATCGGCGACCCCGTGCCCCGCCGCCACAACAGCGCCCAACGCCTCCGCTCCGTCTGGAACGCCCTGGCCGTCCCCCAAGACCTGGCCGAGGCCCTAGCCGGCAACCCCGGCCACATCCTTTTGGTGGACGACCGCATAGAAACCGGCTGGACAATGACCGTGGCGACCCGCCTCCTAAAGGAGTCCGGCGCCCAGTCAACCCTCCCCCTGGCCCTGGCCACCCCCGCCTAACCCTCGAAGCCCCGCACCTCCCACCCCGGCACCCTCCCCGCCCCAAGACACCACCCCCACACGCCCTGCCCCCGCGCGCACGGGCGGCTGACCCGTCCGCTCCTCGCTCGCCTCGGAGCGATGGGCCGCCGGAGCCGTCCCGCCGGAGCCGTCCCGCCGGAGCCGTCCCGCCGGAGCCGTCCCGCCGGAGCCGTCCCGCCGGAGCCGTCCCGCCGGAGCC